>CANRJE010000009.1 GCA_947630865.1 uncultured Bacilli bacterium
CATTTTAGTAAACGCTTCATGTCCTGGTGTATCAATAAATGTTACTTTTTTGCCATTTACATCAACTTGATAAGCTCCAATCGCTTGAGTAATTCCTCCAGCTTCCCCTTCGGCAACACTTGTTTTTCTAATTGTATCAAGTAATGTCGTTTTACCATGATCAACATGTCCCATAATTGTAATTACAGGAGGACGAGGAACTAAATCTTCTTCTTTATCTACTATTTCATATTTTTCAAAATTTGATTTATCAACACTTTCTTCATTTTTTAATTTTTTATTGTAATCAAGTAAAACTAACTCAACTGTTTCAAAATTTAAAGGTTGATTAAGATTAGCCATGATACCTAAATTAAATAATTTAGTAACTATTTCTGTTCCTGATACATTTAAAATACTAGCAAGTGTTGCTGGTGTCATTTTTTCATTATAAACGACAACATCATCTTCTTCTTTATTTGTCATTAGTTTATCACGATGTTTGTATATTTCTTTTCTTCCTTTTTGAAACTTAATCTTAGCATCGTTTTTATTATCAACTCGACTTTTAACTTTTTCTTTTTTAGAACTCATATCATCAAGGTCAATATCAATCTTGCTAACAAGATTATCAACTTTGCTTTCTAGTTCTTCATCGATTTCATAATCAGGATTTTCATTTTCTTTTAAAGAGTCGATTTCATTATCCAACATGATAATTTCATCATCTGTTAAAATATCATCTTCACGATTTTTTTTGATATTTAAAGATTCGCATAGACTAATAATTTCTGATACTTCTTTATTAACATCTAAAGCATACTCTAAAATACTCATATTCCACCTCTTTCTTTTTATTTACTATCTAATATTACCTCTTTTATCTCTTCATACACATTATCAGGAATTAAAACTTCTAAGTGACGTTCTAATATTTTGCTTTTTTTAGCTTTTTCTAATGTTTCAAGGTCCTTTTTAATATATGCACCTCGTCCATTTTTCTTGCCTGTTAAATCAACTAAAATTTCGCCCTCTTTAGTTCTAACAATTCTTAACAACTCCCTCTTTGGAAGTTTTTCATGCGTTACAACACAGGTACGAAGAGGAATTTTTTTTTCTTTCATAATTCACCTATTGGATTTTAATTCCAAGTTCTTTAGCTGCTTCTTCGTCTTTTATATCTAATCTATATTTAGTTAAGCGACTTGCAAGTTTAGCATTAATACCTTTTTTACCAATAGCAAGTGAGAAATTATCTTTATCAGCAACAACTATTGCTTCATTCTTTTTAGGATCAGTTATTAATACTGTTAAATTCTTTGCAGGAGATAAAGCATTTTCAATAAAGACTTTTGGATCTTTATCATATTTTATTAAATCAATCTTTTCACCTTTTAATTCTTTGATAATACTAGCAATTCTGCTTCCTTTTTCACCAATACAAGCTCCTATTGGATCAAAGTTAGGATTCTCTGAATAAACAGCAACTTTACTTCTAACTCCAGCTTCTCTTGCAACAGCATACATTAAAACAGTTCCATCAGCAAATTCTGGTATTTCGAGTTCAAATAAACGTTTAACGAATCCATAATGACTACGACTTAATTTAATTAAAAGATTACGTCCTGAATTATCAATTTTTGTAACATAAACTTTGATACTTGAACCCATTTCAATCTTTTCACCAGGAATAATTTCTCTTTTTGGTAATATACCATTACTTCTTCCTAAATCTATATAATAGTTATCAGTATCTTCAAGAGCAACAGTTCCAAGTAACATCTCGCCTTCTTTATCTTCAAATTCTGAAAGAACACTACTTCTTTCAGCTTCTCTAATTTTTTGAATAACAACTTGTTTAGCTGTTCCTGTTGCAACCCGTGAAAAATCTTCTTTAGGAGTAATCTCAGTATCAATTGTATCCCCAACTTCTAACTTTTTATCAATTTTTTTAGCATCACTTAAAGTTATTTCAAGCTCTGGATTAATTTCTTTTGTATAAGTATTTCCTTCTTCGTCAGTTACCTCTAAATTGTCATCTATAACTGTTATATAAGAATAAACTTTTATATCTCCTGTATCACGGTTAATAATTACTTTACTATTATTTTTTCCATAATTCTTTTTAAATGCCGTTGTTAAAGCTGTTTCCATTGCATTAAAAACAATCTCTTTATCTATATTTTTTTCTTTGACAATATTATCAACTGCTGTTAAAAATTCACTGCCATTCATTCTTCTACACTTCCTTTACTTTTTCCATATACATCAAGTATATATTCATCACTTATTAAATCTTCTTTATCCATAATAGGATTAATGATTTTTGTTGCTTCAACTACTTTATCAATATCAATTACATCGTTTGAATCTAAACAAATTCTTAAAAATAATTGTTTACCTTCTTGTTCTAAAACTACACTGTCAACAAATAAATTCAATTTTTTAAGTTCATCACTTAATAAATCTTTAACTTTATCTTCCATACTCCTCCTTTACTAAATTAAAGAGCAGGATTTCTCCCACTCATCTACTCATATTATATCATAAAATCTCTTTATTTCAAGAGAAAAATGACTTTTTCAAATAACTTGTAATAATTTTAAAATAACAACAACTATCCCTATTGTTATAATAACTCCTAAAACCATAACAATTTTAATAATCATAGGTTTCTTTTCAGGAACAAAACTTGTATCATCTTCTTCTAACTCTTTAGGTATCTCACCAGTTAATAATTGGTATTCATCAGTTTCATCATCAGGAGGAGCAACTAAAATAGCATTGTGATAGATAGAGGTATCTAATATTGGTTCTTCAAGAGCTGGAATAACCTCGGTATTATCACTTTGAGGCATAAGTTCACTTAATAATTCATCTTCCTCATGTTCTTTCTTTTCTTCAAGAACTTTTTCATTAATGCTTTCCATTATGCTATCTATTTCTTTATTATTTGCTTCAATATCAGTATTCTTTCGAGGACTTTCAAGTTCTCTTTTCTTAAGTGCTTCATCTAAAACCGCAACTATATCATAAGTCTTTTCTTCATATACATAATCAATTGCTACTGGTTCTTTAACAACTTTGGGTATTTCTTTTTCAGTATCTTCTTTCATAACATCATTTAAGTTGTTAATTTCAATTGATACATTATTTAAATATACATCAGAATATAACTCTTGATTTTTATTTAGTCGGCTTGGCTTAGAATCGATAGATTTATTTTCTTCATCTTCGTAACGATCCATTCGCATACTAATCACCTACTTATAATAAAATATTATCATAAATTTGCAATAATTAACAGATGTTTTTTTAAATGTTTAACATAACTTGACTATTTTTAAAGAAAAAAATGTTAAAGAATAACCTTAACATTCCAGAGTATAGTTTTACACTATAACTTTAAAGTACTTTCAAGACCTAAAACAATCATTTCATCTAATTTCTTTTCTCTATCTTCACTACTTATCTCTTCATTTTCACAAGTTGAATCTACAACAGTTAACAAACAAGCACATTTTTTATTATTCAAGAAAGCCATAGAATATAAAGCAAAGGCTTCCATTTCAGCAATTTGAATTGAATTATCATCTCTTATATTTTTAAAATAAACATCAAAGACATCAACAGTTGTAACAGGAGCTTGTTCAATTTTAATATCCTTTTCTTTTGAAGTTTTTATAATAATATCATTTATTTCTTTAAATGCAGGAAGTTTTTTGATATCTCTATTAAATATCTCTTCAGAAATATTACTTAATGTGTTAACCTCATTTGCTAAAACAATATCTCCTACTTTATATTTTGCTAAATGTGAACCACATGAACCCATTCTAATAATAACATCAACGTCATAATATTTAAACAACTCATAAGTATAAATTCCTATACTAGGCATTCCCATACCATGCCCCATTACAGTTATTCTTTTATTTTTGTAATAACCTGTATAAGCATACATTCCTCTTACATCATTTACCATCTTAACATCAGTTAAATACTTTTCAGCTATATATTTAGCCCTTAAAGGGTCTCCTGACATTAAAACAATCTTACTAATATCTTCTTTATTTGCATTATTATGTGGTGTTGGCAATTTTATCACTCCTTTTCTTATAAATTTATATTAAGAGAATTTAACTTTTCTCTTACTTCCTCAACTACTGTAGTATTATCTTCATATCTATCTCCAACGATAGTTAAAATCATATAAAATATTGCAATTGTTACAAATACCAAACCATAAAGCATTGTAGAAACAGCAAATCCTTTTTTATTCTTCATAACTTATCCTTTCATATATATAAACTTTTTTACTACCATATTCTCTAGTCTTAATTAATTTTAAACCATCGATGTCATTCTCTAAATTATAATCTTCAAATTCAACTATAATTAAACCTTTTTTATTTAATAAATTTTTCTCAACAATCAACTTTAATAAATCATTTAAAACATGAAATTTATAAGGAGGATCTAAAAATATTAAGTCAAACTTAACTTTATCATTACAAAGGACATTTAAACATTTTAAATAATCAAAATTATAGACAATTCCTTTTTCTTTAAGATGAAAATCTTCTAAATTTTTCTTAATAAGTTTAACACATTCTATATTTTTATCATTAAAATAAACTAATTTGGCATAATTACTAAGAGCTTCAATTCCAATTGAACCAGTTCCTGCAAATAAATCCAAAACTATACTTTCCTTAACATAATCTTGAATCATACCAAAAATGCTTTCTTTAACTCTATCCATAGTAGGTCTTGTACCTTCTATATCGTAACCTTTAATTAGTCTTCCTTTTAAAATGCCACTAATGACCTTCACAAATACCACCTCTAGAATTAAAAACTTTAAATTCTTTTTTGATATTTTGAATAAGTAAATTAATTTCTGTTTCTAATTTTAAATATTCTAAATAATCTTTATTTTCATATAATTTCTTTTTATCATTAACATTTTTAGTTAATTTATAATTTTCTATTTCTTTCTTTAAAGTTTTATCTTGAAGTAATTTATTTTTTAACTCTTTAATTCTTCTAATTTCTTTATTTTTATCTAATAAATCAAGAAGTTCATTTATTAAATCATTATATTCCATAAATATCACATCTTAATTTTAACAAATCTAATTAAAAATATCAATAAAAGTATTCAATATATCTAATTTATCTTTAAATTTATTAAGTCTATCAGGTAAAGTTAATTTATATTCTTCTTTCATAATTTTTTCAAGTTCAAATATAAAACGAGGTTCTCTATTTAAAAATTTATAATATTTGGGATTTTCATGTAAAAATCTTTTTAAATTAGGATTACGATTTAAATAAAATTGGGTCTCAATACTCATAAACTAATCCTCAAAATATTTATAGGTTGGACGAGGTTCATAGTTGGTAACGTTAGAAGCTGTATCAGTTGGCGTTAATCCTTTAAAGGCTTCGATTGCTTTATCTAAACTATTTAAGCCCTTTTGGACTGTATCAAGGTCTAGTCCTTTTACCATTTCAAATAAGTTTTTGAAAGTTGGAGATGTTTTTTTTTCTTTCGTTGATTCTGTTTTAAGTTTATATTTTTGCCATATATCATTGTTTTCTCCATATAAATCATATAATTCATATAATTTTTGCCAACTAGTTTCATTTTTTTCAACATAATTTATTAATTCTGGATTTTTACGAACAAATTCTTTAAATTCAACTTTTGACATAAAACCACCTAATAAATTATATGTAAAAAAGTTTGATTAGTACCAACCAAACTTTATTTATTTTGATATTTTGAAGCAACTTTTTTTATCATTTCTAACCCTATTCCATATAAGTATAATTTATCGATATCATCTATATCAATCATTTCTATTTCATAATGATTATTTGGATTATTGATTTCTTTTTCTTCGCCACCAAGTCTTATTTCGCCACCTAAATATTTAGTTTCAAAATAATAACATACCCCATCTTCATAAGTTTCTTTTCCTAAATAGTTTATTATTTCAGCATCAATATTGGTTTCTTCTTTAAGTTCACGAATACATGCTTCTTCTTTAGTTTCTAAACTTTCAACTCCTCCTCCTGGAATTGCATAATAATCTAACATTTTACCATTATCAAGTCTATTTCTATGAAATAATAAAACTTTATTGTCAATTATTGTAATACCTCTAGCTACTCTTCTTTTTTTTAAAAATTTAAGAAATTCTATATAACCTAAGTTATCATAACAGTTTTCATTTGAAGATATTTTATTATTTTTCGAGAAGGTAAAAATTCTATCAAAAGGGTATTTTCCAACTTGTTCTTCTTTTAAAATTTCACCTGGTAACTTGGTTTCAAAAACTTCATAACCATATTCGTCTATATAAACTAAATAATCGAGATAATAGGCACTTCTATCGGTTTTATTTTCCATTAACTTTAATATATTTTCTCCAATTGTTTCTTCAACATATTTGGCATATACTCCTGGAAAACCATTTAAAGCTGGTATTACAAATGATGAATCATTAATAATTAAAGGTTTCTTTAATATTTCATAAGTATCAATTGCTTTTCTTATCGCAACACTTAAAGAGTCTCCCTGAATTTCTTTAATATCTAATTTAACTTGTTCAAGTTCAATAAATGGTTCTAATATTTTTTTGGCAGCAATTACTTTTTCGGAATTACCTGTTACAAATGAAATTTTCATTAATATTGAATCCCCCAAACAACAAGTGAATTAGCTGGTTTTGAACAAACAACACATTTACCTGTTAAAGGTTTTTCATGTTCTAATATACAACGTGATTTTAAGCCTTTAATCTCCTTCATTTTTAATTCACATTCCAAATCTCCACACCAATCAGCTTTAATAAATCCTGGATTAGTATCCATTATTTTTTTAACTTCATCTAAGTCTTTTGCTTCATACGTCATTTCATCACGTCTTTTAGTAGCTCTTGCTAAGAGATTATCTTGAATTTCTTTTAATAATTTTTCTACTTCTTCTTTTATATCAGCATCTTTACTAATCGTTATTTTTTCTTTAGTATCACGTCTTACAAGTGTAATATTTCCATTTTCTAAATCGCGTTTTCCAATTTCAATACGAACAGGAATTCCTTTAACTTCAGCTTCAGCAAATTTAAAACCAGGTGATTTTTGAGAATAATCTATCATAACTGAAATATTTTTACTTTCTAATTCTTCTTTATATTTTTCTGCTAAATTTTTAATTTTTTCCTCTTCACCTATTGGAATAATAACTGTTTGAATTGGTGCAATCATTGGTGGTAAAACTAAACCATCATCATCACTATGAACCATAATAAGAGCTCCAATCATTCTAGTTGTTGCTCCCCAAGAAGTTTGATAAACATATTCCCACTTGTTATCTCTATTTAAATATTTGATATCATAAGCTTTAGAAAATTTTTGTCCAAAATAATGACTAGTTCCTGATTGAAGAGATACCCCATTATACATTAAAGCTTCAATTGTTAAAGTATATTCAGCTCCAGCAAAAGTTTCTTTTTTTGTTTTTAAACCTGTAATTGCTGGAATTGCTAGATAATCATAGAATAATTTTTTATAAACATTTTCCATAATAAATCTCGTTTCAGTTTCTGCCTCTTCTTTAGTTTCATGAATTGTATGTCCTTCTTGCCACCAAAATTCACGTCCTCTTAAAAATGGTCTTGTTTCTTTTTCCCAACGCATAACTGTACACCATTGATTATATTTTATAGGTAAATCACGATAAGATTTAACAATACCAGAATAATAATCACTAAATAAAGTCTCACTAGTAGGTCTTATACACATTCTTTCGTCAAGTTTAGATTCTCCTCCTTCAGTAACCCAAGCAACTTCTGGGGCAAAACCTTCTACTAATTCCATTTCTTTTTTCATTAAACTTTCAGGAATTAACATTGGCATAGCAATATTTTGATGTCCACTTTTTTTAAGCATAGAATTCATAACTTCTTGAATTTTTTCCCATATTTCATAACCATATGGTTCTAAAATAATACAACCTTTAACATTTGAATAACTTGCAAGATGTGAAGCACTTATAACATCAGTATACCATTTAGCAAAATCAACATCTCTTCCTGTAATTTTTTTATTAGCCATTTTTTCCTCCTTTTTCAATAAAAAAAAGAATCGTTCCGAGGAGTCTAATCGACGGTACCATCCTTTCTTTAACTTTTCTTAATAACGACTAACGCCGGAATATATTTCTATATTCTCTTTAAGGGTAGGAATTATAATATTTTAACACTTGTTCACACTATACCAAGCTCACTTTGAAAAAACAATTTATAACAGTCCCCATCAATAGATTTATAAACATATATTATCATAAATATTAGCAATTTTCAATCTTTTTACTTCAATATTATATGTAAAAAAATAAGATAATTGTCTAATAAAAGAACATATTTTTTTTATTTATTCTTATTATACTCCAAACATTTTTCTTCTAAGATACTAAAATTACAACATCGTTCTTTTATTTTGATAGGAAGTTTATCATTAAGATAACTATCATATAAATTTTTGGCATGTTTAAATAAAGATTTATTATGACGATTTAACCAATATAATTGCGTTTTTAACATTTTTTGATATTTGCTTTCTTCTTTATTTTCACATACTTTATTTAAATCTAATAATTTTATATTTTGCTCTAAGACTGGTAACATATTATTAAAATTTATTGCTCCTAATTTACCATTATCTATTTTCAAAAAATCAACATTATTCTTCATTTTCAAGTGCTTTATTTTAGGACTTGAAAGTGGTGCAAAATATTTAAAATTTTCTACATAAAGCAAAACTCCTATGAATGGTCTTAACTCTTTACTTCCGCTATTGTACGAGACTTTTTTATCATATCGTCTTAAATAATCACAATATCTATAATCTATCTTCACTAATTTTAATTCTTCTTTCATAAAACCTCCATATAAATAAAACTAGAGTTGTGCTCTCTAGTTTCTGTTTTAATTTCCTGTTATGGTCGGAATCACCGCTTTTTTAATTTCCTGTTATGGTCGGAATCACCGCTTTTTTAATTTCCTGTTATGGTCGGAATCACCAGCTTTTTTATGCTATTAAAATAGCATTAATATTATATGCATAATTGCATAACATAATCACTTATGTGCATTAATAATATCATTATTATTATTTATTGTCAATATTTTTTAATTATTTAGAGTAATCATTTATTTTTGTTTTACGTATTCCCTATGACAAAAAGTTTGAAACTTACAATCAGAACATTCAGGTTTTAATGCTTTACATTTATAACGTCCAAATAAAACTAATTGCTTATGAAGTTTATTCCAATTTTCTTTTGGAAATAATTTTTTTAACTTTTCTTCGATAACAACTGGGTCTTTTGATTTAACTAACTTTAATCTATTAGCAACACGCATTACATGAGTATCAACAGCAAGTGATGGAATATCATATAATTCTCCCAAAACAACATTTGCTGTTTTTCTACCAACTCCTGGCATACTTTCAAGTTCTAAATGGGTTTTAGGAACACTTCCATTAAATCTTAAAAGTAAATCTTTAGAGATATTTAAAACATTATTGGCTTTTTTATTATAATTACCAATTGGTTTAATTATCTTCTTTATATCATCAAGAGATGCTTTACTTAATTTTTCTAAAGTATCATATTTATCGTATAAAATACTCGTTACTTTATTTACACCTTTATCAGTTGTTTGGGCTGATAACATTACAGCAATTAAAAGTTCATAATCCTTTTTATAATTAAGTTCACATTTTGGAGATGGAAATAATTCATCTAAATATTCTTCAATTTCCAATATATTCTTCTTCATCATCTAACCAATTCCAATCCCCGATATCTAAATCAACCGGCTCACTTTCTTGTTTACTTTTTTCTTGTTTTTCTAAATCATCAACTGTTTTTATACCATTTTTAGTCCAATCAAATATTAATTTATCAATGTATTTAATACTACTTACTCCAAAATCAGAAGCAATAGAAAAAGCTTTTTTGATTAATTCTATCGTAACTTTATTATCAAGCCAACCATTAACTGCACTTATTTCAAGAGAATTTAAAGGTCGCCCAATTTGTTTTTCAATAAAAGGAAAAATATCTTCTTCTTTCTTTGGTTCATCAAGAGCAACCATATTGATTAAAATAGTATTTAATTTCTCATAAAAAGGATTTAAATTAATGACTTCTTCAATAACTCCATCGCCACTTTTTAAAACATCTAAAGTTAAATAACCCTTATCTCCTAAAAGAGAAATATACCCCATAACTTCCATGATATCCATATTTAATTCTTTACCAATTTTATCAGGATTAAACTCTAATTTATTCTCTTTATTATATAAATACATTAAAAAAACAAATTCGTCCATTTCAAGATCAAGTTTTCGAAAATTCTTTAAAATATAAAGAGGTATAACCAAATTACCTTCTCCTAAAATTTTGATTAGTTTTCCTTTATTCATATAACCACCCTATTTTGAATCGATTTTTAAAGCATATGTATATGATGCATCTTTAATATCTTCTGTCAAATAAATATAAACTTTATATGTCTCTTTGCTATTTTCCTTTATCTTACCACTTCCAATGATATTATCAAGAGCAATAGATTTTAAGTCTCCACTTACGATTTCTTTATCATCTTTCATTATGATATATTGAAGACTATCTCTAGCAACATTATTTTCTCTATTATCATCAAGAACTATATTAAAAGATGCTTCTCTTTTACTTTTATTTTCTATAGTAAAAATATAAGGATAGGTTTCAAGAGCTTCGTCTTTTGTTAATTTTTTAGTATTTTCTAAAGTAAATTCTTCTGTATCTTCAAACGTTACCAATAAATTAATATCAGAATATCTCGCTTTTTCAACTGAACGAGTAACAATATAAGACATGCCCATTGCAAATATGCAAAGACCAATAACTCCTATAATTTTCCCAACTAATATTCTTTTTTTCATAACTACCTCTCTTTTCAACCCTATTTCACTATAAATTATACAACAATTTTTTTATTATTGCATTACTTTTTAATTCTTTTTTCGAGTTTATTTTTTTCTCTTAACTTTTTGATATTTTCATCTTGCATATATTCAGAATATGACATTCTTCTATCAACAATTGTACCATTTTCAAATATTTCTATAATACGATTAGCTGTTGTTTCATTTAATTCATAATCTCCACTAGTAAACAATATTTCTCCTTTAAAATTTTTCATTCCATTATTTAAAGAAGTTATACTTTCAAGATCAAGATGGGCAGTTGGTTCATCTAATATTAAAACATTAGGTTCTAAAAGCATCATACGTGATAACATACAACGAGCTTTTTCACCACCTGATAAAACATTAACTGATTTAAATACATCATCACCTGAAAATAACATTCTACCTAAAAAGCCCCTCAAAACTTCAACATCATCAATTTTTTTAAATTTACCCATCCATTCAAGAATATTTTCTTTTCCTTTAAATAATTCTGTATTATCACTTTCAAAATAACCAATATTTACATTATAACCCCATTTAAATTCACCAGATGTATATTTTTTCCTTTTACTTAAAATATCAAAAAGTAAAGTCTTTTGAATATTAGAACCTATAAAAGCAATTTTATCGTCTTTTAAAATACTAAAAGATATCTTGTTCAATAATTTCTTACCATCAACTTCATAAGTTAAATTAGAAACATTCAATACTTCTCTACCATTACCTTTTTCAAATTTAAATTCAATAAAAGGATATTTTCTTGAAGATGGAACTAATTCTTCAAGTTCAATTTTTTCTAAAATTTTCTTACGAGAAGTTGCTTGACGACTTTTAGATGCATTAGCACTAAAACGTGCAATAAAATCCTTTAATTCTTTTATTTTATCCTCTTTTTTCTTATTAGCTTCTTTAATTTGTTTTAATAAAAGTTCACTTGATTGTCTCCAAAAATCATAATTTCCAGCATAAAGAGTCATTTTTTTATAATCAATATCAACAATATTAGTACAAACATTATTTAAAAAATGTCTATCATGACTTACAACAATAACACAGTTAGGATAATTAATAATAAATTCTGATAACCAGTTAATAGCATCAATGTCAAGATTATTGGTTGGTTCATCAAGTAATAAAATATCAGGATTTTGAAATAGACTTTTAGCAAGTAAAACTTTAACTTTTAAATTATTTTCTAACTCTTTCATCTTTGAATAATGAAATTCAACAGGAATTCCTAAATTTGATAATAATTCTCCTGCTTCACTCTCAGCTTCCCAACCATTTAATTCCATAAACTCTGCTTCTAGTTCTCCAAGTCTTATTCCATCAGCTTCACTAAATTCTTGATGACTATATAATTCATCTTTTTCTTCTCTTATATCGTATAATTTTTTATTACCCATAATAACAACATCAATTACATTAAAATCATCATATTTATAATGATCTTGTTCAAGAGTTGAAATTCTTTCATTTTTAGGAATTATAATCTCACCACTTGTTGTTTCAAGAGTTCCATTTAAAAGTTTTAAAAACGTACTTTTTCCACTTCCATTTGCACCTATTAAACCATAACAAGCACCATCATTAAATTTTAAATTAACATTTTCAAATAAAGTTTTTGTTCCAAATCGTAAACTAACATTATTAACTGTAATCATAATAACCTCCAAATCTATCTAATTTTAACATAGTTTATATTAAAATACTAGAACATTAAGATATTTTATTCTTTTAGAATTTATATTTTTTAACTATTAAAAAATTTATCTTTACTTTTGATACATTTTCTCTTTTTCATTATAAAAAAATGTAAACACTTTTTCGGTATCTACATTTATTTTTTAAACTTTATTTAACTAGTTCAATTATTGCTATTAATGCTCCATCTCCACGTCTTTCATCAACTTTTAGAATTCTTGTATAACCACCATTTCTTGATTCATAACGTTTAGCTAAATCATTAAATACTTTATTTACGCACTCTGTATCATTATGAAGGAAAGCAAGTGCTAATCTTCTAGAAACTAAATCACCTTTTTTACCATAAGTAATCATTTTATCAACAAATTTACGAACTTCTTTAGCTCTAGTTTCTGTTGTTTCAATACGTTCTTTCATGATAACTTCTTTAGTTAAATTTGCAAGCATACTTTTTCTATGTTTGTTATCACGACCTAATTTTCTATATGCCATATTCACTCCTCCTAATCTTCATCACGTAAACTTAATCCCATATCTTTAATCTTATCTAATACTTCTTTTAAAGATTTCTTTCCTAAGTTACGTATTTTCATAAAGTCACTTTGCTTTTTGTCTACTAAGTCTTTAAGTGTCTTTATATTTGCTCTTTTTAGACAGTTAAATGTTCTAACTGAGAAATCTAAGTCTTCGATTGGAGTTTCTAATTCTTTAGATTTTGTATCTTCAGTTTTTTCAATCATTAAGCCAGTTAAATCTTTAATATTACTTAAATCAGCTATAACATTGAAATGAACAATTAAAATTTGAGAAGCAAGACTTAAAGCTTCTTCTGGTTTAATACTACCATTAGTCCAAATATTTAAAATTAATTTATCATAATTTTCATTTTGACCAACTCTTGCATTATCAACTTCATATGATACTCTTTCAATTGGAGAAAATAATGAATCGATTGCAATTGTACCAACTTTTTTGATATCAAGAAGTTTTTTATTTTCTTCACTTCTTACATATCCACGTCCATTAGAAACAGTCATTTCCATTACTAGATGTGCTCCGCGGCTAATTGTTGCAATATGTAAGTCAGGATTAACAATTTCAAGATCAGGGTCGATTGTAAAATCTCCAGCCTTGATTTCTTGTTCATCTTCTGTACAAGTTACATCAAGACGCATCATTTTCATTTCATCTGATGTATTACGAACAACAACACTCTTTAAATTTAAAATAATTGTTGTTACATCTTCAATTACACCATCAATAGTTTGAAATTCATGTTGAACGCCATCGATTTTAACACTTGAAATAGCACTTCCTGGTAAACTTGATAATAATACTCGACGAAGAGCATTACCAATAGTATCTCCAAATCCTCTTTCAAGTGGTTCTAATTCAAATCTTCCATAAAAATTATTCTCTGTATAATCAGTTACTTTGTAAACTGGTTTTTCAAAAGGTCTTTCAAAATTTGCCATCAATTATTCCTCCTTTTAACCACGTGGACGTTTTGGTGGACGACATCCATTATGTGGAATTGGTGTTACATCACTTATTGATGTAATCTCAAGTCCTGCTGTTTGAAGTGAACGAATTGCTGTTTCTCTTCCTGGTCCAAGTCCTTTAACACAAACTTCTACCTTACGCATACCAGCATCAAATGCTTTTTTACCAGCAGCTTCACTTGCTAAGCCAGCAGCAAATGGTGTTGATTTTTTGCTACCCTTAAATCCTAAAGCTCCAGCACTTGCCCAAGCAACGGCATTACCTTCTTTATCGGATAAAGTAACAATTGTATTATTAAATGTTGCGTGAATATGTGCTACACCTTCAGGCACATTTTTCTTTACTTTTCTTTTTCTTTGTTTATAAGCCATAGTTTACCTCCTTTTTTAAATTCATTTTAAACTATTTTTTCTTATTAGCAACAGTTTTTCCTTTACCTTTACGAGTACGAGCATTACGATTTGTTCTTTGTCCTCTTACTGGTAAACCTTTTTTATGACGAATACCTTGATATGAATTAATTTCCATTTTAGTTTTAATATTCATATTAACTTCACGACGTAAGTCACCTTCAACTAGATGTTTATTAATTTCATCTCTTAAACGATTTAATTCGTCAGTCTCTAAATCTCTTGCTTTTTTTGTTGGTTCAACATTTGCGTTCTCGCAGATTGTCTTTGCTAAATTTCTTCCAATACCATAGATATATGTTAATGCTATAACAATATGTTTGTCATTTGGTATATCTACACCCTTAATACGTGCCATATATTACACCTCCTATTATCCTTGGGTTTGTTTGTGTTTTGGATTCTCACAAATTACCATTACTTTACCTTTACGTTTAATAACTTTGCATTTAGCACAAATTGGTTTTACAGATGGTTTTACTTTCATATTTATCTTCCTTTCATTTCCGATAGGTTATTCGCCCATGTGTTAAATCATAAGGAGTTAATTCTAAGACGACATTATCCCCCTCTATGATACGAATGTAGTTCATTCGCATTTTACCAGAAACATGAGCCTCAACAATATGCTTATTAGTAAGCTCTACTTTGAATTTATACCCTGGTAAAACTTCAATAACTTTGCCTTCTACTTCAATTGTATCTTTTCTAGCTACTTTAGCAGGTTCTTTCTTTGACATATCCTTGCTATTTTTCTTCATTATATGCGCCTCCTGTTAAAATTCTATAACCATTTTTTGTTACTACAACAGTGTGTTCATAATGAGCTGAAGCACTATAATCATCAGTCTCAATTGTCCAATTATCATCTAAGATGCATATCTCTGGACTACCAAGTGTGAGCATTGGCTCAACCGCGATAACCATACCCTCTTTTAGAATTGGACCAGTTCCGCGTTTTCCATAATTTGGAACATCAGGTTCTTCATGAACATTTGTCCCAACTCCATGTCCAACTAGTTCTTTGATTACTCCAAGTTTATGCTTATTGGCATACTCTTCAATAGCTGCTCCAATATCACCTATTCTATTTCCTGGCTTTATTTCAGCTAATCCAATAAATAAAGATTTTTCTGTATGTTCCATCAAGTATTCAATATTTTTACTTACATTTCCAACTGCATAAGTCCAAGCTGAATCTCCATGATAACCTTTGTAACAAGCTCCAATATCAATTGATATTATATCTCCATTTTTAAGTTTTCGATTACTTGGTATTCCATGGACAACTTCTTCATTAATACTTGTACAAATTGCTGCTGGAAAACCTTCATAGTTAAGAAATGATGGAGTTGCACCTTTACTTCTTATAAAGTCTTCAGCTAATTCATTAAGTTGCTTTGTTGTAATACCTGCTTTAATATAAGGTTTCAAATAACAATGTGTTAAATATACAATATGTCCCGCATGAGCTAGTAATTCTATTTCTCTCTCACTTTTGATACTAATCATGAAGTAAGGCCTCTATTTCTTCTAACATTTGTTCTTTATTCTCTCCATTTATATAGAACAAATTACCTTTATTTTTATAATAATCGATTAAAGGATTAGTATGCTCCATGTATTCATTATATCTTTTAGCAAATGATTCTTCATTATCATCAGTTCTTTTATATAAAGTTCCACCACATTTATCACATACATTTTCTACTTTTGGAGTATTAACACCAGTTAATGTATTATAAATGCTACCACAGTCTTTACATAAAACTCGTCCAACGATTCTTTTTTTCAAAGTCTCATAAGGCGTATTAATAATAACTACTATTCCTAAATCACGATTTATTTTTTTTAGTAAATCATCATACATTTCAGCTTGTTTTAAAGTTCTTGGGAAACCATCTAAGATGTATCCATTTAAAGTATCAGGTTCTTTTAATCTTTTCTCTAATAATTCAAAAACGATTTCATCTGTTACTAATGATCCTGTTTTTAAAATATCAGCAATTTTTCGTCCTAATTCTGTGTCTTCATGACTTACTTCTCTTAGAATATCACCTGTTGAAATATGTGTGTAGTTAAATTTGTCCATTAACATTTCAGATAATGTACCTTTACCAGCCGCAGGGGCTGCTATTAAAATAAGATTTTTCATCTTAAACGGCTCCTTCTCTTTTTATAAGTTCTCGTTGCCAAACTTCCTTCTAATTGTTTATAAGTTTCAAGAGCAACACCAACGACAATCAATAATCCTGTTCCACCAATGCTAATTGAACTTGGAAGTCCAGTAATAACTGTAAATAAAATTGGCATAACAGCTAAAAGAATAAGTAAAATAGTTCCAACTAGAGTAACTCTTGATAAAGAACGACTTATATATTCTTCGGTTTCATGACCAGGTCTAACTCCTGGAATATAACCGCCATTATTCTTTAAATTATCAGCAACATCTTCTGGTTTAAATTGTAAGAATGTCCAGAAATAACCAAATAGGAAAATCAAAGCAACATAGATTATAAAACCAATAGGTTTAGAATAATCTAGATAGTTACTAACAAAATTTGAAAATCCTTCGTTGTTAACAAAATTGGCTATTGTTGCTGGTATTGCCAATAAACTTGATGCAAAGATTACTGGAAGTACACCAGCTGTATTTAATTTAATTGGTAAAAATGATTGCTCAGAACCATATGAACCAGTTGTTTTATTAGCATATTGAAGTGGTATTCTTCGTTCTGACTCTTGAACGTAAACAACACCTATTATTATTAAGAAATAAACTATTACAAAGACAACAAACTTAAGAATTCCTAAAGCAATTTCTGAACCAAATCCAGAAAAATCAATAAATGATGTGAAAGCTGTTTGAAACATTGTTGGAAGTGTTGCAATTATACCTGCCATAATCATCAAAGAAATTCCATTTCCAATACCTTTTTGAGTAATTTGATCTCCAAGCCATAAACAAAATGCCGTTCCAGCTGTTAAAATTGTTGCTACATATAAATATTGAAAAGCATCAGTTGTTCCTAAAAAGGCAAATGAGAATGCATAACCTTCAATAAATGCAAAGATTATACCTAAATACCTTGTTATTTGATTTATTTTTCTTCTTCCAACTGGACCTTCTTTTGAAAGTTCCGTAAAATATGGAACAATGTCCATTTGTAATAGTTGAGTTATAATTGATGCTGTAATATAAGGAGATACACCTAAAGCAAAAATTGAAAAACGCTTTAAACTTCCTCCACCCATAACATTAATTAACTCTAAAAATCCTAAATTCTTTGTAATATTTGTTGTTCCAGGAACTGTTATTCCTGTTCCAATTATAAATATTAGAAGTCCCCCTAATGTAAATAATATTCTTTTCCTTAGATCAGAATTGGTTGGTGCAAATATTTGCTTAATAGTAGCAAACATTAAATCACCTCGATTTTACTTCCTGACTTTTCGATTTTTTCTACTGCGCTTTCTGAAAACTTATGTGCTTTAACAGTTAGTTTCTTTTCTAATTCACCATCCCCAAGCACTTTTACACCATCAAGTTGATTTTTTAAAAGTCCTACTTCTTTTAATAATTCTGGTGTAACAACTGTTCCGTCTGCAAATCTATTTAAGTCGGAAACATTAATTGTTGCATATTTTATTTTAAAATCACTATTTGAAAATCCTCTTTTTGGTAAACGTCTATAAAGTGGTAATTGTCCACCTTCAAATGTGGCTTTGATTGATACACCACTTCTTGCTTTTTGACCTTTTTCACCACGGCCACTGGTTTTTCCTAAACCAGAACCCATTCCACGTCCAACTCTACGTCTTTCGTGGCGAGCAGCTCTGTTTCTTTCTAATTCATGTAATTTCATTATCCTAAAATCTCACTTTCTGTTTTTCCTCTTAAAGCTGCTACTTCCTCTACTGTTTTAATAGATTTTAAAGCATTGATAGTAGCTGTTGCCATATTTAACTTAGTTCTTGCTCCAAGTGATTTACTTGAAATATCTCTTAGTCCTGCAAGCTCTAAAACAGCACGTACGGCACCACCTGCAATTAATCCAGAACCAGCTTTAGCAGGTTTAATTAATACTTTAGCAGCTCCACTTTTACCAATTGCTTCATGAGCAATTGTTCGATTATCAATTAGTGTGATTTTAATTAAATTTTTATTTGCAGCTTGAATCGCTTTTTTAATAGCATCTGGAACTTCAGAAGCTTTTCCAATACCGATTCCAACTGTACCATTTTTATCTCCAACAACAACGGTAGCTGAAAAACGTCTTTGACGACCACCTTGAGTTACTTTAACAACACTTTTAATCTCAACAACTAATTCTTCAAGCATTTTCGTGTTCTTGGCATCTTTTCTTTGTTTTTGCATACTTTTCCTCCTAGAATTCTAATCCATTTTCTCTTAAAGCATCAGCTAATGCTTTAACACGTCCATGGTATAAGTATCCACCTCTATCGAAGACAACTTTAGTAATTCCAGCTTTTTTAGCCTTTTTAGCTAAGGCTTCACCTACTAATTTAGCTGCTTCAACGTTACTACCATTTTTCCCTTTATTTTCAAGAGAACTAGCAGAAACTAAAGTAGTACCAGTCGTGTCATCAATAATTTGAGCATAAATATTTGTATTTGAACGGAAAACGCAAACTCTTGGTACATCAGCTGTCCCAACGATTTTTTCTCTTATACGTTCATGGCGCTCTATGCGCGCATCGTTTCTTGATACTTTCTTTATCATAAACTATTCCTCCATTTATTAAGCAGCCTTCTTGCCTTCTTTACGACGAATATATTCATCTTTATAACGAATACCTTTTCCTTTATAAGGTTCAGGCGCACGAACTTTTCTGATATTAGCAGCAAATTCTCCTACTAATTCTTTTGAAATTCCTGAAACAGAAATTTCAGTATTACTAATAACTTCTACTTTTAAACCAGTTGGAATCTGAATTTCAACAGGATGTGAATAACCAGCATTTATAACTAATTCATCACCCTTTAAATTGAAACGATATCCGACACCGATTATTTCTAAATTCTTTTTGTAACCTTCTGTTACTCCTTTAATCATGTTAGTAATATTAGCATTACTTGTTCCATGTAAGGCTTTACTTGTTTTTAACTCATTTTTTCTTGTTAAAGTAATTTCGTTATTATCAATTTTAACATCAATTACTTCTGGAATTTCTAAAGTTAATTCTCCAAGTTTACCTGATACTTTGATTATTTTATTATCAAGATTTACACTAACACCATCAGGAATAACAATTTTTCTATTTCCTATACGGCTCATAATCTCTTCCTCTCTACCAAATGTATGCGAGTACCTCGCCACCTAAATTATTTTTTCTTGCATCTTTGTCTGTCATAAGACCTTTGCTTGTAGAAATAATTGCAATACCTAAACCATTTAAAACCTTAGGAACTTCTTCACTCTTAGCATAAACTCTAAGACCTGGTTTTGATATTCTTTTAAGGCCAGTGATAACTCTTTCTTTATTTGGTCCATATTTTAAAGTTAAAACAATTGTTCCCTGAACATTTTCTTTTGATACCTTGTAGTCTGCTATAAAACCTTCTTCTTTTAAAATTCTTGCTATTTCAACTTTTAATTTTGAAGATGGTACCAAAACTTCTTGATAGTGCATTTGATTAGCATTACGTATTCTTGTAAGCATATCTGCAATAGCATCTGTCATTTTTTAATCCTCCTTTTTACCAGCTTGATTTTTTGACTCCTGGTATTTGTCCTTTATAAGCTAATTCACGAAAGCAAATTCTGCAAATTCCAAATTTACTCATAACAGCATGTGGGCGACCACATCTTTGACATCTTGTATATTCACGAACTTTATATTTTTGTTTTCTATTAGCTTTATTAATCATACTTTTTTTAGCCATAATTTCCTCCAATTACTTTCTAAATGGCATTCCAAGCTCATTTAATAAGTCGTATGCTTCTTCATTACTTTTTGCACTTGTAACAAAGACAATATCCATACCACGAACTTTAACAACATCATCATATTCAATTTCTGAGAAAATTAATTGTTCTTTAATACCAAGAGTGTAGTTTCCTCTTCCATCAAAAGATTTTGGACTAATACCACGGAAATCTCTTACTCTGGGAAGCGCAATACTAATTAATTTATCCATAAAATTAAACATATTATCTCCTCTTAAAGTAACTTTACATCCAATTGATTGTCCTTCTCTTACATGGAATCCAGCAATTGACTTCTTAGCTTTTGTTACAACTGGTTTTTGACCAGTAATCATTGTTAAATCATTAACAGCTGCATCTAATAATTTAGAATTAGTCGTTGCATCTCCAACACCTATATTAACAACAATCTTTTCTAACTTTGGAACTTCCATTATTGACTTATAATTATATTTTTCTTTTAAACTTGGAATAACCTCGTTCAAGTATTTTTCTTTTAGGCGGTTCACTTAAAATTCCTCCTTCTCTAATCAAACTTTTCGTTTGATTTCTTTGAAATTCTTACTTTCTTTTTTGTTTTTTCGTCTATAGTAACGCCTACTCTTGTAGGTTTTTTGGTTTTAGGATCTATAAGCATTACGTTAGAAGCATTGATAGGTGCTTCAATATCTAAAATACCACCAGTTTCTTGACCATTTCCTTTTTGGTGTTTATGAACAATATTAACTCCTTCAACGATTACTTTATTTTCATTACGTAATACTTTTTTAATAGTTCCTTCCTTACCTTTATTAGAACCAGCAATTACTATAACTTTATCACCTGTTTTTAATCTCATAAACTTCTCCTTTATAGTACTTCTTTAGCTAAAGATACGATTTTCATGAAATCCTTATCACGAAGTTCTCTAGCTACTGGTCCAAAGATACGTGTTCCTACTGGACTCTTATCATCTTTAATAATTACACAGGCATTGTCATCAAACTTAATGTATGACCCATCATCACGTCTTACACCAAATTTACTACGTACGATTACGGCTTTGACAACTTTGCCTTTTTGAACTGTGCCGTTTGGAATAGCATTTTTAACTGTTCCAACAACTATATCACCAATATTTCCAGTCTTAACTTTACTTCCTCCTAAAACACGAATAACAAGTAATTCACGTGCTCCAGAATTATCAGCAACTTTAAGACGACTTTCTTGTTGAATCATAATTTCCTCCTTATAAGACTAAAGTTATAAAATAACTGCTTTTTCTACTATTTCTTTCAAATAGAAATATTTTGTTTTTGATAATGGTCTTGTTTCAACTATTCTAACAGTATCTCCTACATTTGCAATATTTTTTTCATCATGAACAGCATACTTTTTAGAATATTTAACTCTCTTACCATATAATGGGTCTTTTTTATAAGTTTCTACAACTACTGTTATGGTTTTATTGTTTTTACTACTAACAACTTTCCCAACTAACTCTTTACGTCTTTTTTCCATTATTTAGCCTCCATCTCACGTTCTCTTAAAACGGTTTTGCATCTTGCAACATCATGTCTTAGTTCTTTTATTCTTGAAGGTTTTTCTAATAGTCCAGTTGCTTGTTGAAAACGTAAATTAAATAATTCTTGTTTTGCATCAACTATTTTTTTATTGATTTCTTCAGTGGTCATTTCTCTTATTTCTTTAACCTTCATTTTTATCACCACCATTTTCCATTTCTTTGGTTACAAATTTTGTTTTGATTGGTAATTTGTGACTAGCTAAACGAAATGCTTCACGAGCAACATCTTCAGTTACACCACCAATTTCAAACATAATTTTACCTTCTTTTACAACGGCAACCCACTTATCAACAGCACCCTTACCTTTTCCTTGACGAGTACCAAGTGGTTTACTTGTAACTGGCATATGTGGGAAAATATTAATCCAAACATTTCCACCACGTTTCATATATCTTGTCATAGCAACTCTGGCAGCTTCGATTTGATTAGTTGTAATCCAAGCACCTTCTTTTGCCATTAAGCCATATTCACCAAAACTTAATTTAGTGTTTCCTTTAGCTTTTCCTTCATAAGGTAATCTATGAACTCTTCTATATTTAACTCTTGCTGGAATTAAAGCCATATTACTTACCTCCTTTATCTTTTGAAGGAAGGATTTCACCTTTATAAATCCATACTTTTACTCCAATTTTACCAAATGTAGTATCAGCTTCACTACAAGCATAATCAATATCTGCTCTAAATGTATGAAGTGGAATAGTACCTTCCTTATATCCTTCGCTTCTTGCCATATCAGCTCCACCTAAACGACCTGAGACACTTGTCTTAATTCCTTTAGCTCCAGCTTTCATAGCATTTTTAATAGCACGTTTTTGGGCCATTCTAAATGAGGCTCTATTTGATATTTGTTTTGCAATAGAATCAGCTACAAGTTTAGCATTCATATCAGCCTTTTTAACATCAACGATTGAAACTTGAACTGGATGACCAACAACTTTTTGAAGTTCTTTCTTTAACTTCTCAATCTCTTCGCCACCTTTTCCAATTAAAACACCAGGTTTTGCAGAGTGAATTGTTACTTCACATCTTTTTTTATTTCTTTCGATTTCGATTTTTGCAATACCTTTATCTTTTAAGTTTTTATCAATATATTCACGAATTTTTACATCTTCTAATAAATATTTTGAAAAATCCTTTTTAGGAGCATACCATTTAGATTCCCAGTCTTTATTAATACCTATTCTTTGTCCAATTGGACTTACTTTTTGTCCCATAATATCTCCTATCTCTCCTCGACACTTATAACAATGTGACTCGTTCTTTTATCTTTACGTCCTATACGACCTCTAGAATCAAACATAATTCTTTTCATAACAGGACCAGCATCAACTCTAGCTTCGCTTACATATAAAGTATCTTCATTCATTTTATTATTATTAACTGCATTTGCAACAGCTGAATCTAAAACTTTTAAAACCATCTTTGATGCTTTTGTATTATAATTTACTAATATGGTTTTTGCATCAGATACTTTTTTACCACGAATTAAATCAACTACTAGTCTAATTTTAATAGGTGAAATACGCATACCTTTTGCAATAGATTTTGCTTCCATACTTTATTTCCCTCCTAGTTATTTATTAGTCTTGTTTTCGCCATGTCCACCAAACTTACGAGTTTGTGAAAACTCTCCTAATTTATGTCCAACCATATCTTCTGTTACATAAACTGGAATAAATTCTTTTCCATTATGAACAGCAAAAGTATGTCCTATAAAATCAGGATAAATAGTAGAACGGCGAGACCAAGTTTTAATAACTTCTTTCTTTCCAGATTCATTTAAACTTTTGACCTTTGTTAATAATCTATCAAATACATAAGGTCCCTTTTTTAGACTTCTTGCCATATTTACTCTCCTTATTTATCGTTTCTTCTTCTAACGATTAACTTATCGCTAGCTTTTTTCTTACGAGTTTTATATCCAAGGGCTGGTTTACCCCAAGGTGTAACTGGTCCTTTACGACCAACTGGAGCTCTACCTTCTCCACCACCATGTGGGTGATCGTTAGGATTCATAACAGAACCACGAACTGTTGGACGAATTCCTAAGTGACGAGTACGTCCAGCTTTACCTAAGTGAACAAGTTCAAAGTCAGCATTTCCAACTTCACCAATAGTTGCCATACAAGTTCCAAGTACCATTCTTTGTTCTCCACTTGATAAACGAATCATTACATATTTTCCTTCACGTCCTAAGATTTGAGCACTAGTTCCTGCACTTCTAGCAAGAGCTCCACCTTTCTTTGGACGAAGTTCAATATTATGAATTATAGTACCAACAGGGATATTCATAATTGGTAAAGCATTACCTACTATAATATCAACATTTTCTCCACTTACAATTTTATCTCCTACTTTTAAATCTTTAGGAGCAATAATATATCTTTTTTCTCCATCAACATAATTTATTAATGCAATATTTGCACTTCTGTTTGGGTCATATTCAATAGAAGCTACAGTTCCAGGAATATCGAACTTATTTCTTTTGAAATCAATGATACGATATTTTCTTTTTTCTCCACCACCATGATGTCTTACAGTAATTCTTCCTTGATTATTACGACCACCATTTTTCTTAATTGTAACGGTTAGACTTTTTTCTGGAGTAGACTTAGTAATTTCTTCATTTACAAGTGTACTCATTTTACGTCTAGCATTAGTTGTTGGTTTAAAATTTTTAATAGCCATCATGACCCTCCTTCTAGTTTAAGTCAATCGTTTGTCCGGCTTTTAAAGTAACAATAGCTTTTTTACATCTGTTACTAAGTCCCGTATAACGACCAACTCTTTTTTTCTTAACAGTCATATTTAAAGTACGAACTTCAACAACTGAAACGTTAAATAACTTTTCAACAGCTTCTTTAATTTCTATTTTAGTAGCTTTAGGTGAAACCTTAAAACTATATTGATTTAAAGTTTGTCTATCTCTACTTTTTTCTGTAACTAAAGGAGCTTTAATAATTTCTAAATATTTTGTATCCATATTATTTTAATGCCTCCTCAATTTGTTTGATAGCATCCGTATCGGCTAATAGATAATCAGCATTAACTAAATCTAAAACATTAATTTCATATGGTTCCATAATTAAGATATTTTGTAGATTACGACTTGCAAGAATTAAATTTTCTGTTAATTCATGAGCGACTAGTAATACTTTTTTATCATTAATTTCAAGACTTTCTAATAATTTAATCATTTCCTTAGTCTTTGGTGTTGCTAATTCAAATTTGTCTACTACAATGATTTCTTTATCTTTATTTTTATAAGATAAAGCTGATTTTAATGCTAATTGTCTTTCCTTACGATTCATTTTGATTTTATAATCACGTGGTACTGGTCCTAGTGCAATTCCGCCACCTCTCCATTGTGGAGCACGAATTGATCCTTGACGAGCACGACCTGTACCTTTTTGTCTCCAAGGTTTTCTACCTCCTCCAGAGACTTCACTTCTTGTTTTTACTTTATAAGTTCCTTGACGAAGACCACAGCGACAAACATTAATTGCATCACGCAATACGTTATCGTTTGGAGTAATGCCAAAGACTTCTTTATTTAATTTAATGTCATTAACTCTTTCCATATTTTCCTCCTTAAACACAATTCAAGATTATTCTTGTACTGGTTCCTCTTCCTTAGTCTCTGTAGTTTCTTCAGTTTCCTTTACTTCCTCAGTATCAGTAGTTGTCTCTTCTAAAGTAGGAGTTTCTACTTCATAAACCATTAATTCTTCTAACTTATTTATCTTATCAGGATTTTTAACGGCTGTTTTTACAATAACTAAAGCATTTTTTGGTCCTGGAACATTTCCTTTAATTAACATAATGTTATTTTCTAAATCAATTTTTACAACTTCAAGATTTTGAACAGTTGTAAGAACATGTCCCATATGTCCTGGTAACTTCTTTCCTTTTAATACGTGCATTGGAAGAAGTGTTCCCATTGAACCTACTCCACGGTGATATTGACTACCATGTCCCATAGGTCCTCTTGTTTGATTGTAACGTTTAATAACACCTTGGAATCCCTTACCTTTAGAAATTCCAGAAACGTCAACCATTTCACCTTCCTTAAATATACTAGCATCAACTGTTTGACCTAAAGTATATTCACTTACATTTACTCCCCTTATTTCTTTTAAGAAGCGCTTAGGTTCAGCACCTGCTTTTTTCAAATGACCCATTTTTGGTTTATTTAAACTTTTTTCACGAGTTGTAAAACTTCCAAGTTGAATTGCTTCATAACCATCTTTTTCAAGAGTTTTAATTTGAGTTACAACATTAGGTTCAATTTCTAAAACAGTAACAGGAATTAATTTTCCACTCTTAGAAAAAACTTGAGTCATTCCAATCTTTTTACCTAAGATTCCTTTCATATTCATTTTCCTCTCTTTCTAATTATTTGTTTTGTTTAATGTCGATATCAACACCACTTGGTAAATCAAGATGTGTTAGAGCATCAATAATTTCCTTACTTGGATTTTTGATATCAATAAGTCTTTTATGTGTTCTCATTTCAAATTGTTCACGTGAATCTTTATCCTTATGAACAGCTCTTAAAATTGTAAACTTTTCAATTTCAGTTGGAAGTGGTACTGGTCCACTTATTTCTCCACCTGCTCTTTTAACAGTTTCAACAAT
>CANRJE010000010.1 GCA_947630865.1 uncultured Bacilli bacterium
ACCTACTTCAACAAGGTATTGTTTACCACCTGTTTTAATAACTGCTTTCATTTTTTCCTCCTTTATACTAGACTCGCTTTTAAGGTACAAATTACTTTGTTTTTAACCTTTTCAATGCGGTTTGAGCTAGAGGCTTCAAACATATCGATTTTAACATATAATCCCTAGTAAGTCAAGGAAAATCATCATCATTTGTAATAATTTTAAAATCTGTTATAATATAGTTATAGGGGGATATATGGAATCAAATATTTCTAGTTATTTAAATAAATTTTTTATAGATAATTATATGCTAACTTCACCTTTTTATAACAACAAAAGCCTAAAATTATTAAATCTTACAGATTTTCATTTTCATAAAAATGTTCCAAGAGAAATATATCAAATTTTAATTCAAAAAATATCTGAACAAAAACCTGATTTTATACTAATGCCTGGTGATATAATAGAAAATTCTGATTTCTTATCTGATTCAAGTAGTATGAATTATTTAATAAGTCTTTTCAAAGAATTATCTTTTACTAGTAAAATAATTATTGTTCTTGGTAATCATGAATTAAAATATCAAAAAAGTCTTTTAGATATGCTAGTTTGGTTTAAAGGACTAAGTAATATTCCTAATGTTTATTTTTTAGAAAACGAAACTTTAACAGTAGATAACATATCTTTTCATGGTTTTTCTCCAAGTTATGATACTTATATTAGACCAAAAAATTTAAAAATTCGTGATAAATATATTAAACAATTTCTAACTTCTAATTTTAAAATTAAAGATGATTCTTATAATATTCTTTTAACGCACTCCCCTATTCTTTTATTTGATTCTTATGTAAAAAAAGAATTAGATTCTCTTCAAAAAATGGATTTAATAGTATCTGGACATTTACATGATGGATATCTTCCAAAATCTCTAGATAAATACTTTTCTGATAAGCAAATTGGTATTTATTGTACTCCTTATATGTCACCTTTTAAAGATATATATCCAAGAGGGATACATGAATATGGCCGAGGATATATTCTAGTTGGTCAAGGTTTTCGCAAATACACACATGATAATTTTTTCTTTAATTTTCTTGAAAAGCATACAGCTAATGATATAGAAACGATAACTCTTGAACATCAAAAAACTTTAAGTTATAAAAAACAAGTTTAATTAACCGTTAAACTTGTTTTAATTTTATTAATTATAAAATTCTTATCTTTATATTTTAATTCAATTGTCTTAATACCTTTATATTCATAAGTTTTTGTATCATCTTTATAATTTGCTAATGCGAATACTAAAGTTACTTTATCTTCATCAATTGCTTTATAAATTAAATCGTGTTTATATGATTGATAAGAAAATTCATCAAAAGTCAAAACTACATTTTCTCCTTCTTGATATAATCTTATCTTATCATCACTTGAATATGAATTTGTAAATTTAATTTTAATATTATCTTTATCTAAATAATTTTTAAAATACTTAGCTAAAGTTTGATATGGCATTTCTTTTTTACTAATTAAACAATTTTCTTCATCTGGAGTACAAAGTGTATAATCTTCTGTATTACCCCATATAAAGTAGATTGCAAATAAATTTATTTGTTCATCATTTAAATTAACTAATTCAAAGTCTTCAATATTATAAATAACACTTCTAGCATTACGAATAAAATTACTAATCATTTCATCAGTTATATGATAATCAATTTTTTCTTCGCATTTATCTTCTTTTGGTTTTAAATAATTATTATAAAGAACGAATATTAGAAACAATAAAGCTATAAAAATAACTATTGTAAAAAGAATACTAACAATGCTTTGAATTTTCTCATTGATATCATTTGTTTTTAAATTTTCTTCTTTAACATTTTGAACTTTTTTAGAATTTTTTTGAGATGTATTTTTGTTTTCTATTTTATTTTTTTCTTTAGATTTATTTTTAGAAATATCTTTTTCTAGTTTTGTATCAACACCATTTAATACTTTTTTAGTTTTATTTTCAGGTAATTTCTTTTTTCCTGTTTTTTTCTTAGCCATATTATCCTCACGATTCTTCTATTTCAAAGTCTTTTAATTCTCCATCTGTTCCTAATATTTTATTAATTGAATTAGTTGCATTCTTTAATTTTTTATCACATATTTCAGCTATTTTACATGCTTCTGTAAATTTATTAATTGCATCATCTAAAGGTATTTCTCCTGTTTCTAATTCTTTAACAATTGTTTCTAATTTCTTAATATTTTCTTCAAAATTTAATTCTTTCTCTTCTTTAGCCATAATTCCTCCTATTATTTTTAATATATTTTCTAACTTTAGTCTTTTCTACTTTATCTTCCGATTTGTTATCAAAATCATTATCTTCTTTAGTATTTATTTCTTCAACCATTATTATAGTTTCAATATCAATTAAACCAAATTCTTTAAAGGAATATAATAAATCTTCTAATTCTTTAATATCTTTAGGAATTTGTTTTAACTCTAATAAAGTTTTTATAAATAGTGTTTCTTTAAACTCTTTTTCGCTTTTTATATGTAATTTAATTTTCGCTTTAAAATCATTAAAATTAAAGTAAAATGTAAAAATATTATATTCTTTATCGTTTATCATTCTTTTTACTATAGGTCTTCCAAAACGTGAAAATCTCTTTACTATTTTAATTCCTGTTTCTTTATTTTCATAAATTCTTTCAAAGATAATTGGTAAATCATATTTTATAGTATATAAATCATAAAAAATATCTTTAGGATTTTCAATAATTAAATAACTATTAATATGATCAATATAAACATAAAATTCAATTATCTTTCCATCTTGAAAAGCTTCTATATTTAAATATATATATGGATTATAATCTCTTATTTCTTTTATTGCAATTTCATTTAGCAAAGTATCAGTATATTTTGAATATTGCAATGGAAATAAGTTTTTTATAACAATTCTTAAGTCAAAACCTTTTTTCTCAATATAATAATTTAAGATTTTATTTATTTTTTTAGTTACTAGTAGTTTTGTTTCATTCATATGTTTTTAAAACCTCACTTTCAATGTAGCCATCAACAACTCTTGTTGTTATTAAATCACCTTTTTTTAGATTAACTTTTGAGATAATCGAACTATCTTTAAAAGTTGTAATTGAATAACCTCTTTTTAAAGTAGTGATAGGATTTAAAATTTCAACTTTGTTTAATAGATTAGTATATATATTTTTTTTATCTTGTAAAGTCTTTTCCATTGCATTTTTTAATCTTTTGCAGTAATCATCATATAAATATTTTTTATCAGTTACTAATATCATAGGATTTTTAAATATTAAACTGCTTTTTAAGAGATTTAAATTTGTCTCTTTATTCCCGATATAAGTTTTCATAGTATTAAGAAGTTTTTCATACAACAAATCAAACATTTGTTCTTTTACTTCATACATACGTTTAGGATTTTTAAATATTGGACTAGCTTTAATATTATCAAGTCTTTCAGTATATAAATTTATTAGATTGTATATAACTTTATGAAGACGTATGGTTACTTGTTCAAGATAATTTCTAACATCAACGATATTAGGAACAGCCATTTCTGCAGCACCTGTTGGAGTAGGAGCTCTTTTATCAGCTACAAAGTCAGCAATTGTAAAATCTATTTCATGGCCAACAGCTGAGATTATAGGAATTTTTGAATCATAGATCGCTCTTGCTACTTCCTCTTCATTAAAAGGCCACAAATCTTCGATTGACCCTCCTCCTCTACCAACAATTAAGATATCTAATCTATAAGTGTTTGCTAGTTTTATGTTTTTGACAATATCGTCTTTTGCAAATTCTCCTTGAACTAAGGATGGAAATAATATTGTTTCACATAAAGGCCATCGTCTTTTAATAGTAGACAATATATCTTTAATAGCTGCCCCTGTTGGAGCTGTAATAATACCTATTTTCTCAGGAATTTTTGGAATTTTTTGTTTATGACTTTCTAAAAACAATCCTTCTTTTTGTAATGTTTCTTTTAATTTTTCAAAGGCTAAATAAAGATTGCCATATCCATCTTCCATCATTTCTTCAACATAAATTTGATAAGCACCACTTGCTTCATATACACTAACACGACCTGTTACTAATACTTTCATTCCATCAGCAACTGGAAATTTAACACGTGATGCATTACTTTGAAACATAATAGCATTTATTCTTGAAGTTTCATCTTTTAAAGTAAAATAAAAATGTCCTCTTGTGTGGTTTTTGAAGTTAGAAATTTCACCTTTTAAGAAAACGATTCCTAAATTTGGATCGTTATCTATTTTATATTTTAAATATTTGTTTAAGGCACTTACTGTTATATAATTATTCTTTTCCATTTAAATCCTCATTATGATATATAGCATCCATTACGGCATTTACCATTTTAACAACGTCGGTATCACTATATTTTTTAGCAAGTTCAATCGTTTCATTAATACAAACAATGGAAGGAGTGTTCGTATACAATAATTCATAAATACCTAAACTTAAAATAGCTTTATCTACTTTACTCAATCTATCAATTGTCCAATCTTTCAAGTAATTATTAGCAATCTTTGTAATCTCATCTTGATGTTTAATAACACCATTAACAGAATCATTTAAAAAGGCATTTTCTACTTCTAATTGTTCTTTAATTAAAGTATTAACATCATATTTAACATTTGTATTATTTAAGATGTATACTTGATAAAGTACCTTAACAATAATATCACGAAGTTCTGACCTACTTTTCATAATAACCACCAACTTCATTGTATCATAAAATACCTAATTTTTTTAGTATTTTTTGAATAAATTCAATAATTTTTCTGAAGAAGTTTTTTATAAAGTTTGAAGTTTTAGATTCTTCTTCCAAATTATCTTCAGAAATTTCTTCTACTTGATTTGAAGTTTCTTCTTTTGGTTCTTTTGAATTAGAATCTTGATTTACAATATCATCTTCTTTTTCTTCTTTTAAATATAATTTGGCATATTCTTTTTTATAAGCAATCCATTTATCTTTTTCTATCATATACCATGTATAATCTGCTGTAATTTTACTATTTAAAATATTATAAATTCCTGAATTAATATAACCTAAAATAGTTCCATTAGGAGAAGTTCTTGTTCTTAAATTCTTGATAGTTACTTCTATTTGATCAAGATTTTTATCACGATTGACGGGACTTCCTACATATTTAACTAATTCCGGATAATTATATTTTTCAAAATCTTCCCAGTTTCTCACGTTCCAACTTTTATTAAAGTCATTTTCAGGAAACATACCAAAATGTAAATGTATTCCTGTAACTTCACCTGTTGCTCCAACATAACCTATGATAGTTGAATTTGTTACTTTATCCCCTCTTTTTACACTTATTTTATCTAAATGTTGATAGATAACTGTTTTTTTAAGTCTTGGAAAATTAACATAAACATAATTACCATTAGCTTTAGCAAATCCCGTTGCTAATACTTTTCCATCTTCAAGAGCATAAGTTGCTAATTTTTTATTGTTTGTTCCATAGTCTACTCCTGAATGCAAAGTTTTTACTTTCGTAATCGGATGGATTCTATATCCAAAATTACTAGTTATATAAGGGTCATAATTTTTAAATAAACGATAACCATTCTTACTCATAATTCACCTCCATAGTATTATATTTATATAAAAAAAGAATAAATAATTAGATTATCTATTCTAAACTATTATTTTATGTAATTTTTATTATTTTGTTACTCAACAAAACTACCTAATTTCTGAAATATAAATTTAATAATTGAATCAAAAACATTTGAAACTTTATCAGAAAAATTTAAAGATGCTTTAGTTGACTTAGTACTATAGTCTTTCTTTTCTTTTACATAGTTTTCTAATGAAATATCTTTACCATCTTTTACATCTTCTTCAAATTCTTCTATCATTTGATTAGTAAGAATAACATTATTTCCTTTAACTTTTTCAGAGTATCCATTTTGATAAGCATAAAAAAGTCCTAAAAAACCAATTATAAGTACTAAAACAAAACTTTTAAAGATTTTCTTTTTCATATTATCACCAGCTAAATTATATAAAATTAAAAAAAATCTTTTTGTCGAATTATTTGTTTAAATTAATATAATTATAAAGCATATTTGCAATAACTTTTAATGAATTTGATACTTCATCAATTGTATTATCTACTCCTCCTACTTCAATTAAAATTGTATTAGCATTAAAGTCTTGATTATAAACACCATTTACACCTTTTCCCTTTTTTTCATATATTCCTCTAGAAAGACCACGATAGTTTTCATTTAAAAAATCATTCATATTGCTAATTATCTTTTTATTTTCTATATAATTCTTATTTTCAAGACCAAGTAAAAACATTACCTTGGCATAACTAATATCATTTATTTTGGTTGTAGTTATATTTTTTTTAACACTATCACGATGTAAATCAATAAAATAAATTAAAGAGTTATTTTTAAGTTTTTGTTCTTCCATAAGTTCTCTACTAACTTTATAACTATCACTATAAGCTAAATTTCTTTCATTTACAATATCAATTGTTTTTTTACTTTCTACAATTGAATTAATACCAAGTTTTTTCAATTCATCTTCTAAAATATAACTTGCTGTTTTAACTGTTGGAGTAATGTTATACAAATCATTTTTTTGATAACTATATTCTTCATCAGAATGTGTATTATAAATATATACAATTGCTTCATTTGTATTATAAACTATATTACTTACCTCTTTTGTTTCCTCTTTTTTTCTTTCTTTAAAATGTTTAATACCTTTTAAATATTTAATATACGAAGATACTAAATCAATATTTACTTTTTCGTCTTTTTCTCTTTTAAAATCATTTTCCAGAATAGTTAAAATATTTGTATCAATATCCTTAATATTAAATTTGTAACTAAAGTAATATGTAAAAGCCATAATTATTAGTAAAATACTAGTCCATATAAAATGCTTTTTTTTCATCGACTCACCAGTACACTATATGTATATATTTTTTTAATTAGAACAAAATGAGCTATAAAAAAAGACTTTCAATTGAAAATCTTTATTAATCATCACCTTTAGCAAAATCTTCTAAAACCTTACTAGTTGAAGATAAAATTGGTGAAACACTTCCTCCAATATGATAATTATAAATAATCTTAGCAACATATTCTGAACAATCAGCAACTACTAACCACTCTCTTTCTTTGGCTTTATCACTTATATATGATAAATTAGTTGAAAATACTTTGGTAAATAAATCTTCCTTATATGCTTCATCAAAAACTTCAAGACCTTTTGTAAACATTGCGTAGGCTGACGCCATATAAATCTTATTTGCTCCTCTTTTCTTTAATTCTCTAGCAACATCTAACATACTTTCACCACTAGCAATCATATCATCAACAATAAGAATGTCTTTATCTTTAACATCTTTTCCAATATATTCATGTTCTAAAATAGGATTTTTTCCATCAACAACTCTATATACATCACGATGCTTTTCGAAGTGACCACCAAGCTCGCATCCTAACATATTAGCATAAAATCTTGTTCTTTTTAAGGCTCCATTATCAGGAGAAATTGCAAGTAAGTTATCTCTTTTTACATCTTCTAAGGTAATAAATTTTTCTAAAATAATATTTGTTGGATAAAAATTATCAAAAGATGATGAAGGAATAGCATTTTGAACATTAGAATCATGAACATCAAAAGTTGCTATATTACTTACTCCTTGATGAATAAATTCTTGTAAAGCAACAGCACAATCAAGTGATTCACGACCATCTCTTTTATGTTGTCTTGATTCATAAAGAAATGGCATAATTAGAGAAACACTTTCAGCCTGATTACGAATAGCACATAAAACTCTTGTAATATCAACATAATGATCATCTGGACTTTTATGATTATAATAATCATACATTTTATAAGTAATTGAATGATTTAATATATCTGTTAGTATATATATATCTTTCTTTCTAACACTTTCTTTTAAAACAATCTTACCTTCTCCATTGTTAAAGCGAATTTCTTCAATAGGAATTATTAAATTATTAGAAGTTCCCATTATTTCTTTTAAGTGCTCATTAACACTTTCACCAAACTCTTTCATGTTTTCCATTACAATAAGTCTTAATTTATCCATATTACTCCTCCATCTTTAAAGAAACTACAATAGCTCATTAGCTTTTTCTTTAAATTCTAAAATTAAGTTATTTTTTATCTCATCATTAGTATTTATTTTATTTAAAATATTAAGAGTTATATTAACTAAATCATGTAAATTAAACGGGAATGCGTTAAATAATTTACAATATTCATTTAAAATATCTGTATTAAGAGATGTCATATCATAAGTTGTAAAAGCAACTCTAATATTTTCTTTATATAAATCATATACAAAATGATTAGATAACTCATCATATAAATTAAAGTAATTTTGATAAGTAATTGGAAATTCTAGTATTATGTCATTGTCTCTTATTATATTTAAAAAATTATCTTCTGGTCTTTCCATTAAATTATAAATTATTCTTTTAGCATTATAATATATTTCTTTATTTTGATTTGTAAGTCTTGAATCAAGTAAAACAATATAGTCTATTTTATCTTTTAAAAATTTATCAAAAAGAGCTTTATAAGAATCAATATTTTCTTGTTTTCCCTTTTTAAAGAAAATACCATTTATACCTTTATTATAATATTTATATAAAATTTCTAATTCTTCTTTTAATTCTTCTATGTTAATACTTGAATCTATTTCTAATACAATATTTATTTTGGTAGTACTTTTAGTAAATATATTTATTAATCTTTCAACAATTTCATTTTTATTTATTTGATTTTTAAATAGTTCAAGATTTAAGAAAACTTCAGCATAAATTATATTATCTTCTTTTAATTTTAAAGTTAAATCATTAGCTGCTAATTCAATATCATCAATTGTTTTAAATAAGTCAATAGCTAATTTTCTTGAAGTATCATAATCTTTTAAACTATCAAAATCTAAAATATCATCTAGTTCTAAGGAAGACATCTTTAGAGAATTTAATTTAGAAATAGTTGTTTTCATTATTGAACCTAAAAAATTAATATGTAAATCTACTTTGGGAAACAACTTTAATTGTTCAAATAAAGTCATCAAATCACACCCTTCGGTTTTTAGTATATAATAATTTGTCTCTTTTTTCAATTAGTTTCGTAAAGCCGTAATCGTTTCTTGAAAGTCGTTAGAACTAGTAATAGTAGTTCCTGATACAATGATATCAGCATCACTTAATTTTTTTATATTTTCTAAATTTACTCCCCCGTCAACACTAATTAAAGTTTTTAATTTACGCTTTTTTATTTCTTTTCTTAATTCTTTTAATTTAGGATACGTCGTATCAAGAAAAGTTTGTCCAGGAAGACCAGGATAGACACTCATCACTAAAACTAAATCAATTTTATCTAAATATGGGAAAATAGTTTCTACTTTATCATCGGGATTAAGAGCTAAACCTTTTTTAATACCATAATTTTCAAGTTTTTTAAAGACTTTTTCTAAATCACTTCCAGAATCAATATGGACTGTTAAGTATTCGACATTTAAAGTTGCATAGTCATCAATCATTTTTAAAGGTTTTTTAACCATTAAATGTACATCTAATCTTTTTCGAGTATAATTTGTAATATTTTTAAATTCGCTAAATGATAATGTTTTTTTTAAAGTATATTTGCCGTCCATTACATCAAGATGAATATAATCAACATCTGTAATAGATAATTTTCTTAACGTTGCAGCAATATTCTCTACTCCTAAAAAGGATGCTGAAATTTTCATTTTACCACCTCTTATTTTGTTCTATCTCATGTATTAAACTTAAATAATTTAAATATCTTGATTCTGGTATTTTTTTATCAAGTACGGCTTTTTTAACTAAACATTCATTCTCTTTATCATGCATACAATCTTTAAAAGGACATTTATAAGATGCAAATTCTAAAAAAGCATCACGGACATTTATTTTATCATAATCTAAAAATGACAAAGCTGAAAAACCTGGTGTATCTAAAACTCTAATATTTTCTTTTTCAATTATCTCGATGTGTCTTGTTGTATGACGTCCTCTTCCAAGAGCATATGATATTTCAGCAGTTTTTAAATTTAAATCATTAAATAATTTATTTAACAAAGTACTTTTTCCTGCTCCAGTTTGTCCAGTAAAAACCGTTACATTGTTTTCTAATATTTTTTTTATTTTTGTAAGTTCTTTATTGTAAACTACAACATAACCAATCTTTTTATAGTATTCAATTATACTTTTATATTGTAAAAATTCTTTATCAGTTATTAAATCTCTTTTTGTTAAACAAATAATTGGCTTGATATGATTTATTTCAAGTTGCACTAAGAGTTTATCAAGAAGATTAGTACTAAAATCAGGATTTTTAAAACTTGTAATAATAAAAGCTTGAGTTAAATTCGCAACATTCGGTCTTACTAACATATTTTTTCTTGGAAGAATTTCTTCAATTACTTTTTTTTCTTTATTAAACAAGACAAAATCCCCTACCAAAGGTAGAGTTTTTGCATTTTTTAATTTGCCTCTTTGTGAGCAGGGAATAGTTTCTTCCCCTGCTTTAACAAAAAACTTTTCACTTATAACTTTAACAACTTGTCCTTTCATAATCTCCTTTAATTTGTACTATCAGTTGTAGTATCTTCGTCTTCTTCTGTTTCTACTGTTGAATCAACTCGCACGGCATAACGAATTTTTAGAGTAGCTCCTTTTACAATTGGGTCTTTAGCTGACCTACTTTGACTAATAATAGTATTTTCTGGATATTCAGATGTCTTAACTGGTACAAAAGTTACTACAACACCATACTTATCACAGAAATTTTGAATTTCTTCAATTGTCCATGCTTCGGTTACGAAATCTGGATATTCATCAACAATATTAGGTATATAAAGAGTTATTTTACTACCTTTTGAAACTTCTGTTCCTGGCTCTAAGTCTTGCTTAATTATTTCTTGTTCATCATAGTCTTTATCATCATCTGTATCAACTTTTTCAATGGTAACATTTAAACCATATATATCTGTAAGTTTAGTTCTAACTTCAATATAATTCATACCAGTATAATCTTCAATCGTATAAACTGTATCGCCAAGAGATTCATATAATTTTATCTTTGTACCTTTTTTTACCTTTCTGCCAATTGATGGTTCAGTTTTAACAACCAATCCAGCTGGTATTTTTTCATCACCTATTTGTTCTACTTCAAGAGCAACTTCGAAACCTGCTTTTTTCAAAGTTTCTTCAGCTTTTTGAACGGTCATACCTGAAACAGATGGTATTTCAACATCAGGCACCTCAGATAATTTAGGAAGGATTACTACTAAGAATCCTAATATCAAAATAATAAATATGAAAATAGATGCTAAAATCCAAATCCATGTATTTTTTGATTCTTCTTCAGCTAATATATTGTCTTCACTGACAACAGGATCCTCTTTTGGTGGGTCTAAGATAACTGGATTTTTAGGTTCATCTCCATCATGTTCAGGATAAGGAAATTCATACCGAGGTTCATTTATTCGTTCTTTATTTAAACATGTTAATAAATCATCATGCATTTCTTTAGCATTTTCATAACGATTTTTTTGATTTTTAGCTGTTGATTTTAAAATTATATTTTCAACACTTTGAGGAATTGATTCATTAACTTTTCTAACACTAGGTATATCACTTTTCATTTGTTTTAAAGCTATTTCAACAGCGTTTTCTCCTTTAAATGGTAATTTACCTGTTAATAGTTCGTAGAAAAGAATTCCCATTGAGTAGATATCACTTTTAATTGTTGCTCCTTTACCACTTGCTTGTTCTGGTGGCAAATAATGTACACTTCCCATAACAGAATTAGTTTGAGTTAATTGAGTGCTATTAAGAGCCATTGCAATTCCAAAATCCGTAATCTTGATTTCTCCATTTTCTTGAATAAGAATATTTTGAGGTTTTAAATCACGATGAATTATATAAGAATCATGAGCTTCTTTAATACCATCAGTAATCTGCAACATAATATCAATTGCTTCCGACAATGATAAAGCTCCTTTTTTCTTAATTAATTGCTTTAAAGTCATGCCTTCTACATATTCCATGACAATGTAGTAAGTACCATTATCTTCCCCTACATCGTACATTTCAACAATATTAGGGTGCGATAAAGATGAAGCAGATAATGCTTCTCTTTGAAACCGTCTAACGAATTTCTCGTCTCCAGCTAGATCACCTCTTAATATTTTTATAGCAACATTTCTATCTAATATTATATCTTTAGCCAAATAAACATTCGCCATGCCACCTTCACCAATAGATCTGATGATTTCATAACGATCATTTATCTTTTGCCCTTTCGTTATCAATTTATTCCACCTTCTTTATCTTTTTCTAAATATGCAACGGATATATTATCCATGCCTCCTAAATTATTAGCCTTCTGAATTAACGTAACAATACGCTCTTCTATATCCTCAGGACTATTTATCACATCTTCTATTTTACTAATTTCTAACATATTAGTCAAGCCATCACTTGCAAGTAAAATTCCACTTACTTCTGTATCGCAGTCAAATATATCAGCTTCTATATCTTGACTTGCACCAAGTGCACGCATTAAAACATTTCGTCTTGGATGGTCTTTTGCTTCCTCTTCAGTTATCTCTCCTGCTTCTACGAGTAAATGAACTAAAGAATGATCAACTGTAACTTTGTGTAATTTTTTATCTTTAACAACAAATCCTGATGAATCTCCAATATTTCCAAATAATAAATAATCTTTGGTTAAAAGTGCTAAAACTAAAGTTGTCCCCATACCAACACTTTCAGAATGTGTTTCTTCATATTTAAATATCTGTTTATTTATATTTTCAACTACATCTTGAATCCAGTAACTAGCTTCTTCTTTATTTAAATTATGAAATGTTTCTTGAAATTGATGACTTAGATAAGTAATAGCTATGCTTGATGCAACTTCCCCTGCTCTATGTCCTCCCATACCATCAGCAACTGCTAACAAGTATTCATCGAGAGAATTTTTTAATATGATAACACTATCTTCATTATGGTCTCTGACTTTTCCAACATCTGTTAAATAAAAACTTTTCATGAGCCCTCCTTAATCGTTCTAAGTTGTCCACAAGCAGCACTAATTTTGCTTCCAAATTCTCGCCTTATTGTAACACTTATATTATTTTTCTTTAAAGTATCATAAAATTTTAAAATTTTTTCTTTACTGCTTCGTTTATATCCTATGTTATTAGTTTCATTGTAGGGAATTAAATTAACATAACAATTAAGTCCTTTTAATAACTTGCTAAGTTCTATTGCACATTCATGCGTATCATTAATGTCATCAAGCATTATATATTCAAAAGTAATTCTTCTTTTGGTTTTCTCATAATAGAATTTAATAGCATCAATCAACTCTGAAATTTTATATACTTTGTTAATTGGCATTAATTTACTTCTTAGTTCATCATTTGGAGCATGTAGACTTATAGCTAAATTAACTTGATAAGGGAACTCTGAAAATTCATATATTTTAGGAACTAATCCACAAGTTGAAACAGTTATATGTCTGCTACCAATAGATATTCCCAAATCATGATTAACAGTTTCTATAAAATCACATACATTTTGATAATTATCGAATGGTTCTCCTATTCCCATTATAACAATATGACTAATTCGAACATTCAAGTCCTCTTCAATTTTCAATATTTGAAGAATCATTTCTCCACTTGTAACATTTCGAATTTTTTTAACTCGACCACTTTCACAAAAAGTACAACCCATGTTACAACCAACTTCTGATGAAATACATAGACTACGACCATAATCATGTTCCATTAAAACAGCTTCAATTGTATTCCCATCATTTAGTTTTAACAAATATTTATTAACTAATTCATCGCTTTCTCTTTTTACAATTTCTATTTTGTCAAAAAAGAAATCATTTTCTAGTATTGCAATTAAATCTTTTTTTAAATTAGTCATTTCTTTAAAACTTGTAACTCTTTTTTTATATAGCCAATCAAATATTTGTCTAGCTTTATATTCTTTTTCATTTATTGTTTTAAAGTAGGAAACTAATTTATTAAATGTCATATTGTATATATTCTCCATACAAACACCCAACATAATTTTAGCACATCTAACATTAAAAACCTAGTTAAATTATTACTACTTAACACCTAGTTTACAAAAAAGAAAACACTTTTAAAATTAATAACATTAAAAAGGCATAAATATATTAAAAATGAACCCATTTTTTAAATAAAAACGAGATTCATTTAAAATATATTTTTTATTAATTATCTTCTAGTCTAACACTAACAAGTTTAGATACTCCAGATTCTTGCATTGTAATTCCATATAAAGTCTTAGCATATTCCATTGTTCTTTTTTTATGAGTGATAAGTAAAAATTGTGTTTTATCTTGATAATGATTAAGGTATGTTCCAAAGTTATCAACATTTGCTTCATCAAGAGCAGCTTCTACTTCATCAAAGACACAGAAAGGAACACTTCTTATATTTAAAATAGCAAATAACAAACTAATAGCTGTTAAAGTCTTCTCTCCACCAGATAAAAGTGTAATTGTTTTTAATTTCTTTCCAGGAGGAGAAGCCGTTATTTCTACACCTGTTTCTAAAATATTGTTAGGATTAGTTAAAGATAAAGTTGCATCTCCGCCATGAAACATTTCTTTAAATACTTTTTTAAATTCTATTTCTAATTCTTTGAAAGTACTTAAAAAATCACTTTCCATAACTTCGTCCATTTCATCAATAATAGAATACAAAATATCTTTAGCATGTAACAAATCATCACGTTCTCTAGTCAAATAAGTATAACGCTCATTTACTTCTTCAAATTCCTTAATAGCATCAAGATTAACCATGCCTATTTCTTTCAATGTATTTTTATATTCAATAACTTCTTTTCTTGCTTCTTCAATATCTATATCTAAAAAGTAATCACTTTTAGCTTTTTCATAAGTTAAACTATATTCGGTATTTAAAATACTTAAATTATTATCTAACTTACTATCTAAAGTATTAAGTAAAATTGTTAAAGCATTCAATTCTTTTTCTTCTTGTTGTCGTTTTGACAAATATACTTTATGTTCCCCTTCTTTTTCTAAAATACTAGATTTTAATTCTTCAATATCTGAAAGTATTTTTTTAATATCTGCTTCTAATTCTTCACATTCAAGTTGCTTTTGATAATACTTTTCATTAAGTTTTATAACTTGTTCTTCAATTGAAGATTCATCAAAGGATTTTAATTCTAATATAGTACTTTCAATGTTTTTATTGTTAAGAAGAATTTTATTTTTTAAAGTATTTATATCATCTAATAAAATAATTAAAGAGCTACGTTTATCGTATATTTTTTTATCTTCTATATTAATAGTATCTTCAAGTGATGTCAATTCTTGTTCTAAACTTTCAAGAATATTTTGATTTAAAGAAGCTTTAATATTAGCATCATTTAAATCACTTTTTATACTTGATAAACTTTTAACATCAGGTAATGAACCACCTGTTATACTACCTCCAACATGAATAACATCACCATCAAGAGTTACAATTCGATATTTATTATTAATCTTCTTACTAATTTGATTACCGCTTTTTAAATCTCTAACTAAAATAATATTACCCCATTGATTTAAAATAATGTTTTTATATAATAAATCAAACTTTAAAAAATCAGACATGATTCCTAAAAAGCCATCTTCATTTTTTATAAAATCAAGCGTTGCTGCATCAACAAATCGTGGCTTTATTACATCAAGTGGAAGAAAGGTTGCACGTCCTCCTTTACTAGCTTTTAAGTATTCAATAGCATCATTTGCAGCATCAGAGTTATCAACAATAATAAAGTTTTTTATAGAATTCATAGTAACTTCTAAAGCTTTTTCATATTCTTCTGTTACACTTACAAGGTTTATAATTGCATTATGAATACCTCTTAATCTAGGATTATCTAAAATCTTCTTAACATTACTATTTAAGTAAAGATTATCAGCTAAATTGTTTTTCAAAATATCAATTTTACTTTTTAAAGCATAATTTTCTTTTATTTTTATATTATATTCTTTTAAAGTATTTTCTTTTTTTGTTTTTAAATCATTAACTTCATCAAGCAATTTATTTATCATTTCTTCTAATGATTTTTTTTCTAAATTTTTTGTATCTAATTCTTTATTTAAAAGCTTAGTTTCATTTTCAAGACTTAATTTGTTTTCCTTTAAATGAATAATATTTTCTTGAACTTTCATATCATTTGCATCATATTTACTTCTTTCATTTAATATCAAACGATTGGAATTTAATTCTTCTTTTTCTTCTGTTTTCTTTAAAAGTAGAGCATTCATTTTTTGATATTCTTTTTCTAAACTTAACTCTTTTGTTTTCATTTCTTCAATTAAAGGATCATTTAAATCCATATTTAATTTGGAAATATTTTCATTTTTAATTTTTATTTTATCTTTTGTATCCTGATATTTAAGATTATCTTCTGTTATCTCTGTTGTTAATAAAGCTACTTCAACGTTTTCTAATTTTTCTTTTACTTCCAAATATTCTTTAGCCTTTTTACTTTGTTTTCTTAAAGGTTCAACTCTCGTTTCAACTTCCCCAATAATGTCGTTTACTCTTTCTAAATTTAAATTGGTTTTATCAAGTTTTTTAAAAGCTTCTTCGCGTCTTTTCTTGTATTTTAAAATTCCTGATGCTTCTTCAATTACAAGTCGTCTTTCAAGTGGCGAATTTGATAAAATTTTGGAAATTTCACCTTGTCCTATTATATTAAAGGAATCTCTTCCTATAGTACTATCTAAAAATAAATCAAGAATATCTTTAAGACGACATTTTTCTCCATTTAAAAAATATTCGTTATCACCTGTTTTATATAAACGTCTTTTAACACAAATAGTGTTATATGGAACTTTTAAATAATTATCTGAGTTATCAAATGTTAAGGCAACACTAGCAACATGCATAGGATTTCTATTTTTAGAACCACCAAAAATAACATCAGACATTAAAGCATCTCCTCGAAGTGATTTAACTGATTGTTCACCTAATACAAATCTAATTGCATCAACAATATTACTTTTACCACTTCCGTTTGGTCCTACAATACAAGTTATTTTATTATCTAAATTTATATTAATTTTATCAGCAAATGATTTAAAACCAGATATTTCTATTTCTTTTAAGTACATATTCAACACCTACTATTTTCTATATAATTATAACAGATATTAAATATTTTTCCAAGAGTTTAATTTTTTCACTTTAAAGAAAAAAATAGAAAAATTCTATTTTGTCTTTTGATATTCAGTATAACCTAGATTAATTGCATTAGAATTATTTGTTCTTTTGAAATTTAAGTATTCTAATGCTATTTCTTCAATTGCTTCTAATTTTTTCAAATTTTCTCCTTCCATATAAGGCTTTAACTGATTAATGTATCTAGTAATCCAATTAGTTTCATATAAGTAGTCATATATAACATCGGAATTTATATCAAAGATAAAACTTATATGAGCTAAAAATTCTCGTAATCTATCGTAAGGTATATTTTTAGCTTTAAAGTTTACTAATTGATGATTTTGAAATTCTTTAACAGTTGCATCACTTAATGGTAATTTAGCTAGTTCTTCAAAACTCATATGAAAAACTGTATTCATATCGGTTTTAGGATCAATGTAAGACTCCATAATAGCAACTTTATCCGAGTCACGTATATCTTTTACAGTTTGTTCAATAAAAGATGGCATTTTTTCATAAGGAACACTATATTCTCCATGATATTTTATTCCATTATAGAGAGCATCATAGTATTCACGATATAAATCAGGTGTAACATAATCTTTAAATTTATCTTTACCACTAAATAAATAATGTAATCCTAATTCAGAATGATTTACTTTTTCTAAAGCCATATCTGTTCCTACTTTATGTATTTCTATAAATCTACCTATATCATGAAAAATTGCTACCAGTAAATTAGCTACTGTTCTATAATCATCATAATCTTTAATAAGTGCTAAATTATTAGTAACTTCAACAACTTGTAAAACATGTTTAAATTTTCTCTCCATAAGTCTTAACATATTTAAGTATTCTTTTCTTTCTCCAAGTTTAATATTTTCATGTAATAGCATATTACTAACATCTCGAAAAGATTCTTCTATATATTCAATCATCTTTTGAAGTGGAATTGTTAAATCAAAATAATAACGTTTTTGAAACATATTTTTCGTATCATTTACATATTTATAGTCTAAATTTAATTTATTAATATTATAAGAATTCATATACCCTTCCTTTAAATCTTGCTTATTATATCATATTTTTTTATTCTTTTTCAATATCTTATTCAAGAAAAGTTTTTTTTAAAAGTTCTGGATAATCTCCCATAATATAAATTAAATCGTATATTTCCTTAGCTAAATCTGTCATCTTATCTCCCTTTAAATAATCAAAAACTGAAGAAATTTCATAAGCTGAACCAACATATAAAAAGATTTTTTTCTTTTTTTCTAGTTCTTGTTTTATTAAAACTAAATTAATCATTTCATAAGAAAAAACAAAATAAGAAACATCTATATAACTTAAATCTGTAGTAGTAATTGCATATCCTAAATGACATTTTATTTTCTTTTTATTTAAAATATTGATTAAACTTCTACTAGTACTATGAAGATACAAATTCAAATTATCCTTATTCTTAAAAATATTTTCTAGATTGTTAGCATATTTATTAATTCTATTGTATAAAGCCTTTGATTCTTCTTCTGTAACACACTTGTATTCAATAGGAATTAAATTTAACATAGTTTTAGGTTTATATTTGATTTGATTTAGATAATTAATGATTTCTTCTAATTTCACTAACTCTAAATTTTTTAATTCGTTGTAGGTATTTTTATAAATTGATTTAACTAGTTCATCATTACCACTTGTAAGATTGAAAACAACTATCTCATCATCTTTTGTAACACAGACATTTAAAGAAACACCATCAATATAATCCAAATTAATAACTTTATTAAAAAAGTCTTGTATATTATAGTTTATATTTTTTTGAATTATTAAATTCATTAAATCACCATTTAAGTTTATGCTATTGTTTCGTTTTTTTGTAAAAATATTTGAAATTTAAAAGAACTCAATCACTAAGTTCTTCGCTTATTTATTTTGTTTACTTATTTAGTTACTATTGTTTTAATCTTAGAGAGTTTAAAACAACTGTTAAACTGCTAATTGTCATAGCAATACTTGCAATCATAGGATTAACACTTAAACCTATAAATTTAAATAAACCAATAGCAAGTGGTATCATCAATATATTATAGAAAAAGGCCCAGAAGAGATTTTCTCTAATAATTTTTAAAGTTTTTTTACTAATATTGAATAAATCTAAAATACTGCTTAACTTATCATGTAATAATATAACATCAGCTGAATCAAGAGCAATATCCGTTCCACTTTGAACACTAACAGATACAAAACTTAAAGCAAGACTAGGAGCATCATTAATTCCATCACCAATCATCATAACTTTTTTACCTTTTGCTTCTAATTCTTTAATAATATTTGCTTTATCTTTAGGCATAAGATTTGCTTTAACCTCTTTAATATCTAAACTATCGGCAATAATCTTGGCCGTTTTTTCGTTATCACCTGTTAGAATTATAATTTCTTTATTTAATTTTTTTAAATTTTTAATTGTCTCTTTAGCATCACTCCTAATAACATCAGATACCCCAATTAAACCAAGAACCTTTTTATTTACAATAAGATATATAATACTACTTCCCATCTTTGTTAGTTCTTCATAATCATCTATATGATTGTTTTTAATTTTTAAAAGAGAAAATAATTTATCATTGCCAAGATAAACTTCTTGATTTTCGATTTTTCCTTTTAAACCAATTCCAGGAATATTTTTAAATTCTTCTACATCTTTTTTCTTTAAATTATCGTTTTTAGCATATTGAAGAAAGGCTTTTGCAATGGGATGAGTTGATTTTTCTTCTAGATTATAAGCTAATTCCATTAACTCTCTAGTTGGTATTTTACTATAGTTAAATATTTTAGAAACTTTTAAATTACCATAAGTTAAAGTCCCTGTTTTATCAAAAAGAATTGTAGTAACAGAAGAGACATTTTCTAAAATCTCACTTGTTTTAATTAAAATTCCTTTTTTTAAACCATTACCAACTGATGTTATAATTGCAAGAGGAGTTGCTAAACCTAAAGCACATGGACATGCAACCACTAAAACAGTTACCATTGAAATAACAGCTTCATTTAAATTTTTTCCTAGAATTAAATAACCAAGAAAGGTTAAAATACCTATTACAATTATCGAAGGTACAAAATAACTACTTACTTTATCAGCTAATTTTTGAATTGGAGCTTTCTTAGTACTAGCTTCAACTACTAATCTAACAATTTCAGAAATCGTAGAATCAGGTCCAATTTTTAATGCTTCATATTCAATATAACCATCAATATTCATACTACCTGCTAAAACTTTATCATTTATTTTCTTTTTTAATGGTAAAGCTTCTCCTGTTATAAACGCTTCATCTATATGAGTTTCGCCTTTAATTATTTTTCCATCAACGGCAATTTTCATACCCGGTTTTGCTATTACAGTATCACCTTTTTTAATTTCATCAATAGTAACTTCTATCTCTTTTCCATCTTTTTTTATGATTGCTTTATTTGGAGTAATTTGAACTAATTCTTTTAAAGCTTCCTTTGTTTTTTCTTGACGATTATTTTCAATAAAGCGTCCTAACTTGATAAAGAAGATTACCATCATTGATGATTCAAAATAAAGACTATGACATGCGTTAATATCTCCTAGCATTAACTGAATAAAATTATACATGCTATATAAAAAACTTGCTAATACCCCTATGGTTACTAAAGTATCCATATTGTAACTACGATAATAAATACTTTTAAAACCTTTTTTAAAGATATCAAATCCATACCAAAAATATGGAATATTTAAAATTAAAAGAAAAGTAGCATAATTTTTAGGATTTAAAGAGGAATTCAAAATATCAGGTACATATAAACCTATCATACTCCCCATCGTAATATATAAAACAATAATTGTTAATAAAAGAAAAATAAAAATTTTAGTTTTTTCATGACTTCTTTTATTTTCTGTTTCTTCTTTAGGATTATAAACACCTAAACTTTCATATCCTATTTCTTTAATGAAGTTCTCAATATCTTTAACTTTATATTTAGAATCATATTCAATTTCACCAATTCCTAATACAAGATTAATATTTGCTTTAATACCATCTTTACTATTTAAATATTTTTCTATACGAGATGAGCAACCACTGCAACTCATACCTCCTATTTTTAAGGTTACTTTTTTCATTAATCAAACCTCCTAATTATTTCCATAACTTCATCAATTATTTCTAAATGGTCATTTTTAATATCATTCGTAACACAATTTAATAAATGATTTTTTAAAATTTCATTTCCTAAACTTTTTAAAGACTTATTAATTGCTGAAATTTGAATTAAAATATCATTACAATATCTATCTTCATCAATCATTTTAGAAACTCCTCGAACTTGTCCTTCAATTGTTTTTAATCTTTTTGTTAGATTTTTTTTCAATTCGGTATTTCTAGTTGTTGCCTTTATATTATCATTTTTCATTTCATCACCAAGAAAATAATATCACCCCCTGGGGGTATTGTCAAGATAAAGAAAAATAATTTAGTACATTAAAATTCCTAAATTATTTGTTGCTAACCTATAAATATAATAAATAATTGTAATACTTGCTACAATAATAAATATAGTTGGAAATGGTTTTATTTTTATTTTTTTAATATATCGATCAAAGATAAATAAAAAAATAAGTATTAGCCAAAGAATTGCTGTAGCATTATAAGTAAAAGCTTCTTTAAAATTTCCTGTTAATAGAAGACATGACGCTCTTGTTAAACCACAACCAGGACAAGGAAAATGAAATATTCCATAAATAGGACAAAGGGACTTAAAAACTATCTGCATAAAAATAATATAAAAAAGAATTACAGGTAAAACTTTTAAGAAAACCCGTAAATCTTGTTTTAACATAGACTGTTTCATAATTTATAAGTTGTAATAATATGCAGATGCACCTAATATTCCAAATAACATTAATATACCCAAAATTATTAAAAATAGTATATAAATGCAGAAATAAGAACGTGCAAAGTTTTTAAGGTTAACATTTTGAGTTCCACCAAAAGCAAATACTAAAAGTAAAATAAACCCAACACATGGGATTGAAAATAATAATTCATATCCAAAATAACCCCACATTGAAATTGGCTTATATGATTCTGGTATATTAATTTGATTGCTTGAACTAGTTTGACTAACAGTATAACTTTCTTCCCTCTCGCTTTCTACTACTTTTCCTCCAACCTTTGCCCCACATTTTGTACAAAATTTAGATCCTCCATTTAATTCTGCTCCACATTCTGTACAAAATCTCTTTTTCTCTTGACTCATAACAAACTCCTTCCTAAGTCACCACAAGTTAACTTGTGATAATTTATGAGATAAGTATAACATAACTTTTTTCATTTTTACATTATTTTTTTTATATTTTTTCTTTAAACATTTTATTTTTGATTGTTATTATATTTTAGTTTTTTTATTGTATTTTTGTAATTTAAAAACTCCTTATTGTTTTCTTCAATATTTAAAACAAATAAAATGCGACCTTCTAAATTATTTAAATATTCTTTTTCGTCTTTTGATTTTCCAATCTTTTTTAAATGATTTAAAAGACCATATTTTTTAATATAATACATTTCTTTACGTATTTCTTTTTTATATTCTCTTTTAACTCTAACTTTTTCATTTACAACTAAACCTGTTACTTCTTGACGTTTATTATTTTTTATAAAATGAATTTTTTTATAATTTAATTCAAGACCTAAACTTTTTAACATTTTACTTACTTTATTAATTATTTCACTTGGGTTAAAATCACCTGAAAATGTCATATCATCAGAGTATCTTGTATAATTAATTTTTTTGCTGTCACAAAAGGTTCCAAGTTCAATATCAAAATCTTTCATAACAAGATTAGAAATATAAGGTGCTGTTATGCTCCCTTGAGGTAAATAGTTATTATATGTTGTAAGATATGTTAATAAATAACCAATAGATTTAGGAAAATAATATATGGGAAAACAAGTATTATAAATATTCAAAAATGTTATATTTTGAAAAAAATCTTTTATATCTAATTTTAATATTTGCTTTTGATGTTGATGTTTTTTAGCATTATCTTTAATAGAAAGATTGCTTTTATAAGCTGTTGCATAATTTGATATTTCTTTGTTATTTAAAATATTTTCAAGAATTTGTCTTTGAATATGTTTTAAAGTAGCATTAGGTTCATATATTGTCCTAATCTTACCATTTCTTTTCTTTACTTTATGTATTTTATAATTATTTTCAATGTTATTGCTTATAGCATATAATTTATTTAAATATTTATTTTTATCTTTTTCATCAATTAAAGAAAGAGATAGTAAAAATTCATTACATTGATTTTTATCAATATATTTCCACATTTTTACTACCTCCTTTGGTAATACTTACTGATATTGTAATATGGAATTGTACAAAAGGCGAATGCCTTTAGTACACGAAGTGTACTAATGTACTATGAAATATTACAATTATATCTTATAAGTTTTAAAGTCCCTTGACGACTCGTCAAAGTAGGAAAAATTCCAAATCGCTATTACCAAATTTATTATAACATACGGCAGACAATGTCCGCAACCTAACTTGAAATTTCTCTAAAATCCAGTATAATAATAAATACAAAT
>CANRJE010000011.1 GCA_947630865.1 uncultured Bacilli bacterium
CCAATCCCTTAAGTGTTATAGTTTTATTATTTATTTTATTATTTGTCTTAGAAAATCTTTTTTCTAAGCCCCCCCCCTGGTTGACAAATTGTTAACCTTTTTTAATGTGCACATATTATCAACTACCTTTCCTATATTAATCATATCATATTGAAAATTTTTTTCAACATTTTTCGACATTTTTTATAATTTATAGTTTTAAATATTAAAAAGATGATCAGATCTTAATTCTAATCATCTTCTAAAAAATATTTTGCTAACTTTTCATAATTATCTTGACTATTTAAACAAGTATCTATTAAATATCCTTTTTCATTATTCATTTGATATTCCTTAATTCCTCTAATATAAAAATCTTTATTTCTATCTTCAATAAAAAATGGCATTATATTATTATATAAACATTCTCTAAACATTATCATTCTGCCAATTCGACCATTTCCATCTTGAAAAGGATGAATTTTTTCAAACTTAACATGAAATTCTATTATATCTTCAAGATTTTTTTTAGGAATTTTTTTGTACCAATCTAGTAAACTCTTCATATCCTTAGAAACATCTTTAGGAAGTGAAGTTGTAATACTACCTACAAAGTTTTTCTGACGTTTATATTCTCCAACATTAAACCACTCTTTTTCACTATCACTCAAAGTTCCATCTTTTAATAAAAAATGAAATTTTTTAATCATATCTTCTGTTAATTCATCGTCAATTGTATCTAACATATATTTAAATAACGTAAAATGATTTTTAGTTTCAGTAGCATCTTTTAAAACTATAACTTTATCAGTACTTGTTAAAATTGTTCCAGTATCATAAATACTAGCTGTCTCATCAGGAGTTATAGTTGAACCTTCCATATGATTAGTATTATAAGCAAAATCTATTTGGGTTTTATGATACAAATTTCCTTTTAAATTCATATTTTTTTGGTCTATTAAGGCTTTTTTTATTTGACTAACTTCCATTTTTCCCTCCTCTTAATTTAAAAATTAGATTAACTTTTTTCTAAATAAATTATACCATGTATGCTTTTAGATGTGAACTAATGAAAGAAAAAAAGATTAAATATTAAATTTTCAATATTTAACTTATTACCCATACCAGTTTTTTTTAAATGCATACAATAAAGTGGTGAAAAAGTATGTATATAAATATAGATGATATAAATATATATTATGAAAAATATGGTAATAGAAAACAATCAATTTTAATTCTACCAGGTTGGGGAAATACTCGTTTAACTTTTACTTATTTAATCAATTATTTAAAAGACTATTTCACAGTTTATATTCTTGATTATCCTGGATTTGGTAATTCAAGTATGATTATTCATGATTTAACTATAAAAAGTTATGCAGATATAGTCTATAATTTTATCAATAAGTTAAATATTCATAATCCTATTTTAATTGGACATTCTTTTGGAGGTAGAATTATATCCCTTTTAACATCATCTTATAATATAAAAATTAAAAAACTATTATTAATAGATGTAGCTGGTATTAAAAAGAAAAAAAATATTAAATTAATAATTAAACAAACTACTTATAAATTATTAAAAAAACTAGGTTTAATTTTACCTAAAAAATTAAGAAAAAAATATCTAGATTTTCTCTTTGATAAATTCTCATCAACTGATTATAAATCTTTAGAAAAAAAAATGTTAAAAACATTTCAAAATGTAGTTAAAGAAGATTTAACTTGTTTTTATCAAAAAATAAAATTAGAAACATTAATTCTTTGGGGAGAATATGACTCTGAAACACCATTTACTGATGGAATAAAGCTTCATAAATTAATTAAAAATTCAGCTTTAATTAAAATAGATGAGACTACGCATTTTCCATATCTTGAAAAAAAATATTTAGTTTCTAGAATTATATATGAATATTTAAAAAAAGATATCATCTAACGAATATCTTTTTATTTAAGTAATCAATATCTAAACTATATTCAATAACTCCATATTCAAATACCTTATCAGTATTTTCTAAACCTTCAATATTAATATAATAAAAGTCATTGTCATAATAAATATTCTTTAAGTTTTCTAAAATACTAAACTCTTTAGTTTTAAAATAAAAATTAACATCATGATTTATTTTAACTTTTATATCTATTAAATCTGGATTAAATAATAATTCTTCTTTTTTTTCAATTTCTAAAATTGTTCCATATCTTAGATTTTCAAATGCTAATACTTCATAAATACCACCTATATTTAAATTATAGTATTTTATTAATCTAATAAAAATCTTTTTTATTTCTCTTGTAATATTTTCCTTTTCTTTTGATTTAAAAAAATAGTTATATAAATATAAAACTATTTTCTCATTATCTAATATTTTTACTCTCATATAACATCATAATATTATATGTCTTTTTTATTTTTGGTTTAGTACTTTTTCAAATTCTTTAATAAGTGGAGTTATATTAGCACAACTCATAAAGCAAATGACATCATCTTTATAATCTAACAGCATATCAACTGTTTCTATACTTATTTTTTTAGCATTAGGAATTTTTTTAATTAAGGTATCACTTGAAACATTTGGATAGTCTTCTTGACGTTCTCTATCACATTTAATATCTAAAACAAAAGCACTATCAAAGTCACTTAAAACTTTAGCAAAATCTTCCATAAAAGCTTCTGTTCTTGAATAAGTATTTGGTAGAAAAACACCAACAATTTTTTTATTTGGATATTTTTGTCTTGCACTCATTAAAACCGAACGAAGTTCCGTTGGATGATGGGCATAATCATCAACAATAATTGTATCTTTAATTCTTGTTTCATTAAACCTTCTTGTTGCTCCTTCAAAATTAGAAAGAATATCTTCAACAATATCTTTTGGAATATTATAAAGAATTGAAGTCATAATTGCTGCTAAAGAATCTAAAATCATATGTCGACCAAATAATTTTAATTTAAAATGTCCATAAAATTCTCCTTTAAAGTATACATCATATGCACTAAAATCAGGAGTTAATTCTAAATTCTTAGCTATTAAATCATTATTTTCATTAAATCCATAATAATAGGTTTCTTTAGATGTTTTTAATTTTAAAACATTTTTATCATCACCACATAAAACTAAATTTTTACTAGTCTTATTAGCTAATTTATTAAATGTCATGATTATATCATCAATATCTTTATAACATTCAGTATGTTCTAATTCAATATTTGTAACTATTAAAGTTTCAGGACTATATTCTAAAAAATGTTTATCATATTCACAAGATTCAAGAACAAAAAACTTATTTTTTTTATCACCATGTCCTCTTCCATCACCTACAAAATAATTAGTACCTAAATTTCTATCTAAAATACTAGAAATCATTAAACTAGTTGTTGTTTTACCATGTGTTCCTGAAACAGAAATTGTTCTAAATTCCTGGCTTAATTCACCAAGTAAATCTTGATATCTAATCATTTTTAAATTCAATTTTTCCATTCTCTTAATTTCTTTATGTTCCTTACTAACTGCTGTTGAATAACAAACTATAAAGTCACTAGAAGGCATAAAACTTTCATCATGATAAACTTCTATTCCTCTTTTATTTAATCCTTCTAATGTATATTTATATTCCTTTGAATCATCATATCCAACTACTGTATTACCTAAATCATATAAAAGACTAGCAAGAGCACTCATTCCTGACCCTTTAATACCTATTAAATAATATTTCATAAGACCCACCTCTTTTTATATCTCATTATATCATATTCTTTAAAAATAAAATATCTATTTTTTAATTTTTATTGAGTTTTGATATTATTTGAAACTTGAATTTTTTTTAAATCTCGATATAATATTCTCGGTGATAAAAATGAACACATTAAAAAAATGTAATCTTTGTCCAAGAAATTGTTCAGTCAATAGATATGAAAGTTTAGGTTATTGTAAACAAAGTAATAAAATAAGAATTTCAAAAGCTATTCTTACATACTTTGAAGAACCATGTATTTCTAATGAAAACGGAAGTGGTACAATCTTTTTTTCAGGTTGTAATTTAGGTTGTATATTCTGTCAAAATGAAAAAATATCTCATAATAATTATGGTATGGAAATTACGATTAAAAGACTTGCTGAAATTATGATAGAACTAGAAAAAAAAGGTGCAATTAATATAAATTTAGTAACCCCTACTCCTCATATAGTAGGAATTAAAAAAGCTATCGTTAAAGCTAAACAAATGGGATTAAAATTGCCAATCATTTATAACACTTCAAGTTATGAAAATGTTGAAGCTCTTAAAACTTTAGATGGGTTAATCGATATATACTTACCAGATTTAAAATATTATGATGATAAATATGCCCTTAAATATTCATGTGCTAAAAATTATTTTCAAGTAGCAACTAAAGCAATAAAAGAAATGTATAGACAAGTAGGAAATCTTGAATTCACGGAAGATGGAAACATCAAAAAAGGTGTCATTGTAAGACACCTAATGCTACCAACTCTAAAAAATGATAGTAAAAAAATTATTAAATATTTATACGATACTTATCATGATAACATCTATTTAAGTATTATGAATCAATATACTGTTATGAAAAAATTAAAATACGAGGAATTAAATCAAAAAGTAAAAAAGAAAGACTATGATGAATTAATAGAATATGCTATAACTATAGGAGTTAAAAATGCTTATTGTCAATTAGATAATACAAGTAGTAAAGATTTTATTCCTGATTTTAATCTTGAAGGAGTTAAATAATTACTGAAACTTATTAATATCTTTAACCTTAATAGCTAAATAAGGTTTTTCTTTGCCTGTTTCTTTAGCAAATAAGATAAAATCATCTTCAAAGTTAAAAAATCTTCCAGGGGACGATGCTGAATAATTTAACTCTAATCCATCTTCACTTTTAACTTCTCCACCTTCATTATCAAAATTAAAATTAATTACTTGTAAAGATTTACCAATTGTATAATTTTTATCTTTTAATTTAATATCTAGATTTCTTAAATCATAGAAATCTTTTTTTACTGTAAAATTAATATTACTCATCGTAATTGTATCATTTTCTTTAAAATCTTCATTTTTATTTAAATCTAGTTTACTATATATTTCTTCAAAGTTTTTTCCATCAAGTCCTTTAACTAATATAATCTCATCATCTGTAGTTGTTTCTAATAAAACAGCATAACTCTTAGAATCTTCATAAAACAATACTTTAACATTTTTATCTAAATCATGTGAACTTCCATTCTCAATTCCAAAAGTTTTCCTAGTTAAAATATCAAATGGGTATTCAAATTTAAATTTCTTAACTAACATTGAATATAATAAATAATCTTTACTATCATCAGTAAAATTAAAATCATTTAAAATTACACTTGTCTCATTAAATTTTTCTTTAATATCTTTTTCTATTTCTTCTTTTAAACTAGGATTCATAAAACCATATTTAGTATAATAACTATCACTATTCAAATCATTTTTATCAAAAGTTAATTGATTTAAATCATTAACTGTTTGATTGTTTTTAGTATTTACTAAAGAAATATCTCCTTCATTTAATTCTTTTAAATCATTCCAAACTAAATTTAAAGTAGAACACCAAATAGTATTTTCTTTTAAATCACTAATAAGAGTTGGAACAACAAAACTAGAACTTACTGTAGTAGATTCTTCATAATCATTTCCTTTAACATAATAAACTATTAAACAAATAAATAGTAAAACTATCAATGTAAATGTTGGAATATATTCTTTTAATTTCATTTCTGATACCTCCCTATAAAATCATTTATAACATAACTTGCCATATAAAGTCCAAAAATACTTGGAATAAAAGCATTAGACCCTATTATCTTTTCTCGTTTATCCCATGTTTCTTTAGAATAAACAACTTTTATATCTAAACATTCTTTATTATCTTTTAACTTATTTCTTAAAATTTTAGCTAACTTATCATAACTAGTATTTTTTAATTTATCTATTTCTATTTGACTAGGATTAAGTTTATAACCTGCACCCATACTAGAAATTATTTTTATGTTTCTTTTTACAGCTTCTCTTATTATTAACTCCTTACTTTTTAAAGAATCACAACAGTCTAAAATATAATCTATTTTTTCTTTAAAGAAAATATCTTTGTTATCTTCATTATAAAAAATTTGATAAGTTGTAACTTTACAATTAGGATTAATATCTAAAATTCTTTCTTTTAGCACATCTACTTTAAAACGACCAATCGTCTTATGCGTTGCAATTATTTGACGATTAATATTAGAAATATCAACTTTATCATAATCAGCAATTATTATATTGTTAATACCAGATCTTGCAAGAGCTTCAACTGCATATCCACCTACTCCTCCTACTCCAAGTACTAAAACATTTAAGTTTCTTAAATCATTAATTTTATTGCCTAACAAGATTTCTAATCTTTGAAACTCCATAACTACCTCTCTTCGATAACTTCATTCATTTTAATATCAAAGTCTTCTACTTCTAATTCATCAATTAATAACTCAGAATAAGTAAGTCCTATTTTATAAAGATTATTATTTTCTAAAAACCTATCATAATAACCCTTACCATAACCTAGTCTATTATTGTTTTTATCAAATAGTAATCCTGGTACAATTATAACACTTTCTTTATTATTTGAAAATATATGATTAGTAGTTGGCTCTAAAATGTTAAATGCTCCTTGCTTCAAATCTTTAAAAGATTTTATTTTATAAAATTTGATATCTTGATTTTCTATTCTTGGAACATAGACATTTTTATTTTTCAAAAATTCTTTAATTAAATTCTTAGTATCAACTTCATAGTCTAAAGAAACATAAATCAAAATATTTTTAGCTTTTTGAACATTTTCATTTCCTAAAACCTTTTTTAAAATAATTTTATCTTTCATCTCTTTATCTTGAATATTTCTTCGTAATTTTTTAGCATATTCTCTTAAATCATTTTTAGAAATGACGACCACCTCCTCCATGAGATGATGAACTGCTTGAAGAATGAAATGATGAACCCCCATGACTAGAAGAACCGCTTCCAGAAGACCCACTTCCACCTGATGAAGAATATCTTGGAGTATGAGTTATTATAGTATTAACTAACCTATCTGTTTTTAAAGTTATTTCTTGATTTTCTAAATAGCTATTAGTTGATAAAACTTTTATTTTTAAACGAGTTTTAAAATAGCAAATAAGAGTTGGAATAAGAGTTATAATAACAGTTAAAAAAATAATTAAAACGTAAGGCATTTCTCTAACATAATAAGGATTTCCATTATCATCAAAAATTAAATTTTCATTATCATTAGGAGTTCCTAAAGAATAATAATAACTTGTTTTTTCTATCATGTTACTAAATACTTCATAATACTCTTCATCGCTTATATAATAATAACCACTATCTAAAATACTTTCAATTCGACTATCATCATAAGTTTTAATAGCATATCCTGTTGTTGAAATATAAAGTTCACGTGTATCCATATCGATTAAGAATACTAATCCATCTCTAGTAGCATTAATACCAAAATTATTATAATCATAAAAATCATCAGCATAATTTCTAGCTGTTCCTTTAGGATTTTCATTAATTGTTACAATTGCTAAATCATAATTCGTTTCTTTAATAAAATCAGATACTTCTAAAAATAAAGTTTCTTCTTCTTGGTCACTTAACAAATCAGCAAAGTCATAAATTTTACTACTTGCATCAACACAAGGAGTTTCTAAAATAGCACTTTGATTATTATTATTTTTTAATTCTTCTCGAACTTTTAAATCGTCTTTAGTCCTTTCGCAAGTTAAAATTTCTTTAGCTGAGGTTGGCAATAAATTAATGAAGAATAATAGAAGCAAAAAAGCTATATAATAAATTAATTTCTTCATAATATCACCTTATATCCTAACAATAAAAATATTAAAAAGATAATTAAAAAGCTACCAAAGAAAAGAGATAATATTAAAATCCATAATTTTTTAGTATCTACTGGTATCTCTCCAACTAGTTTACCAGTTTCACCATTCATAGCAAAATGATATATTTTATCTTTATATTTAATATTTAAAACCCAAACAGGAAGTAAAACATATTTAATATCAGTAACAGAAATATCATTTTTAGTATTTTTAACAAGAGTTGTATTATAAGTACTAGTATTTTGTTTTAATGAATTTATGCTATCAAAAATTATTCTTTCTTTAGCATTTTTTAAAGCTTCATCACGATTAACATCATATCGTTCAGATAAAAAACCAGCTAAGTAACTTGTTTCAAAATCTTTTAATTCCTTATAATCAAAAGGTTCAATAGCATTCATAATTTTATCATCAAACCTAGAAGCCCCATCATTAGGTACACTTTTAAAAGTAAAAATTCCCCCTCTTTCAACATTATAATAACTTGTTTTAGTATAAATGTTCTTGGAATCCATCCATGTTGTAACTCTTGTACAATCAGCATTTAAATAAGCATCATTCTTAATATCATATAACCAAAAAGGAACATATAATCCTTCCATTTCTGAAATATTATCAGGATTATTAAAATTTTTAGGTAATAAAGGTCGCTTCTTACAAATATCAAGAAATGCTTTAATGGCATCTTCTTTTTCATATTTAAAAGTTATAATCTTATCTGGTTTATAAATTCCACTTAATCTATTTTTAATAATAGCATTGCTTTTACAATAAAGACAAGTTGTACTAGTTATATTATCTAAACTAATAATCATAGCTCCACAATTAGAACAATGATAAGAATTCATATCATCTAAATAATTATATTCTTCTTTTTCAGGAGTTTCTTTTTTACTTTTTTTTAATTCTTTTAAAGTAAATTCACCTTTACAATAATCACATTTAAATTTATTTTCCTTAGATTTATATTTTAAAGAAGCTCCACAATTAGGACATTTATAATCAACTACTTTTTTCATATTACCTTCCTTAAGAATATTATAAACTAAATTGAAATAAAAAAAATACTATTTCTAACACTTTTTACAAATTTAAAAAAATTTTTATTAACAATTAAAGTGTAAAATATAGTCGAATACTTCAAAAAAAACTTTAACTAAAAATAAATTTTCGTTATAATTATATTTAGAATAGGTGATGTTATGAAAAAGAAAAAAGTTCTAGAAAATGATGAATATGTAAGTACTAATGAAGGTTATGAAATAGATGATGCTTTTTTAGATGTTGTAAAAGTTAAAAAAGGTGAAAAAGCTAAACCAAAATCAACACCTGAAGATAAGGAGAAAGTAGCTGAAACAGAAGTTAAAGAACCTATTAAAGAAATGAAAAAAGAAACTAAAAAAGAAAAAACTGAAAATTCTAAAAAAAGTCAAAATCAACCTAAAAAAAATATTCAAACTTCATCTAAAAATAAAGAAAAAACAAATAAAAAAGAAAGTAAAACTAACAATATAGAACAAAAAAATGTAGAACAAAACAAAGAAGAAGTTAAAAGAAAAATAGAAGATATTGAAGCTATAGCACTTAAAAGAAAAGATTTAACAATTGAAGATGAATTAAATGAAGCTAAAGCGAAAATTGTCGAAAAAGCTAAAGGAAGTCAAGTAAATGATATTAAAGAGACAAAAATAGAAAAGAAAGTTGACTTAAATAAACTTGATGATACTTTTGAAATTAAAGATGATATTCTAAAAAAAAGAATTGATAAAAATATCGATGATTACGATAAACCTCTTAAAGAAAATGTTGATGATGAAGATTTAATACCACTAAATTCTCTTAAAAAAGAAGAAACAAAGGAAATTAAATTAGAAGATATAGAAGATGTTGATAACTTATTTTCTGAAATTGAAGATAGTGATAATCAAGAAGAAATAGTAAATAAAAAAGAGGAAGATAAGAAAATAAATAAAAAGGTAGAAAAAGAAAAGAAAAAAAATCAAAAAAGTAAATTCTCTATTTTTATTTTACTTATAACTCTTATTGTAATTGTTGCTTATTTAACTAATATATGTTTAAATACTGACTTTAATAATTTAAATATTTTAGAATTATTAAAAAATAATAGTTTTATTTTAATTAGTTTGCTTGTTGTTTTGATTCTTTTAAAAGTTAATACAAAAAAAACTACTCCTTATGTATTTATACTATCTCTTCTTTTAACTGGTTATATCTTTATGCAAGTTTCAACTTCTTATTCTATGACAAATAATAATTATGTTTTAGATTTTGTAAATAAAAATATAGCAGAAGTTATGGATTGGGCAGAAAAAAATAATATTGAACTTGAGATACTTCATGAATTTAGCGATACAATTCCTAAAAATTATGTTATTTTACAAGAATATAAAGAGAGCACTAAGATAAGTGAAATTGATGATACTTTTACTATTACTATATCTGATGGACCTAATTATGATAAAGTTATAACTATTCCTAACCTAACAGGATTTACTTTTGATGAAGTAATGGCATTTATTAAAGAAAATAATTTAAGTAATGTTGAGGTTGAATTTATTAAATCAGATATTACAAGAGATACCGTTATTGAACAAGTTGGAAGTGGAACATTAAAAAGAAATGATAAAATCGTTTTCAAATTTTCTTATGGACCTGATGAACTTGAACCTATTGCTGTTAAAGATTTAAAAAATTTAAGTGAATTTGAAGCAACTGCTTATTTAAAAAGATATAATATTCCTTATGATATAAAATATGAATATAGTAAAACTGTTTTAAAAGGATACGTAATTGGACAAGATATTGTTGATAAAGTGGTAGATGATAAATTAACTTTAACTGTTTCTAAAGGTAATACTGTAACAGCACCTGATTTTCTAAAAATGACAAGTAGTGAAATTAGTAAATGGGCTACTGAAAATAACATTACTGTAAATTTCAAAGAAGAATATAATAAAAATTATAAAGCTGGTAAAGTCATAAATTCTTCTGTTGATGCTGGTGAAATAATTGACGAGAATATGGAAGTTACCGTGACTATTTCAAAAGGTAGTATGACTGTTCCTAAAACTTCTAATCTAGCTGAACTTAAACTATGGGCAACAACCAATAATGTTAAATATCAAGAGAATTATGAATTTTCAACAAAATATAAACAAGGTGAAATAATAAAAATTGAACCAAATGTAGGTTCTGAGTTATCTGAAGATGATACCTTAATTGTAACTGTTTCTAATGGTGTTGAAACAAAAATTCCTTATGTAGTTGGTATGGGAAAAACTGCTATTCAAGAAAAATGTAATTCTTTAAAACTTAATTGTACTTTTGTCTATGGTGGTTATACTGAATCTACAAAGAAAGATATTGCTATTAAACAATCTAAATCAAGCGGAACATCTGTTGCAGAAGGTTCTAATCTAACAATTACATTGTCAAGCGGAACTTATACTAAAGTAAATGTACCATCATTTGTTGGTAAAACAAAAAATCAAATAACATCAAGTTGTAAATCCCTTGGAATAACTTGTAAATTTGTTTATAATAGTAGTTATACAGATCAAAAGAAAGATACCGCTCTTAAACAAGATAAAAGTGGTAGTATGTATCAAGGTTCAACTGTCACTATCACATTAAGTAAAGGTCCAGCTAATTCATGTACATTCACTATCACCGAAGACTTAGTTATAAGTGCTTATTCTAATGCTAATGCTCTAGCAGATTCTATCAAACAAAAAATTAAAGATAAATGTCCTGATGTTGATGCTAAATTTAATTATATATTTGTTAAAGTTGATTCTGGTGCTGGAAACTTCTGTGTTCCTGAAAGAAATGATAATTGCTCCCCTTACAGTGATCTTAAAATTGGATCAAATACAATCGTGTCTGGCAAAACTTACAAAGTAGTTATTACACAATATTAAAAGTTCGTTTAGAACTTTTTTTCTTGCCAACTTATCTTATTTATGCTACAATAGTTATCACTTAAAGGGGGAATAGATATGTTTAATATTTATAAATTTTATAGCAATGATTTAGAAATATTTTTATCAATTATTGTCCTAATTATAATCTCTATTTTCTTATATGATAAAATTAAATTTCATGGAAAATTGATAATAGAAATATTAAAAATGCAAGTTAATGTTTCTAATAAAGATAATTGGAATGATGCAAATAATGAAATAAAAAAAGATACTAAATCTGTTGAACTAGATTTTGTTTTAAGACTATGTAACAATAAAAATACTTATAACAATATCTATGACATAAATGTAACAAGAAAAAAAGAAAGTATTTATAATAACTATTTATATCTCGTTGATAAAGCTAAATCTTTCTCTGGAGCAACTACATATGAAAAACTAAAAATTATTAACTTTTTACCTTATGAAGTTAAAGAATATCATATAAAAATAAAATTAGAAAAAGATGAAATATTAAATATAAAAAAGAAACCAATCTATATAAGATATAAAATACGTGGTAAAAACAAAAAAATTAAACTTAATAAATATTTAAAAAGTAATAAGAAACAAAAATAATCTTATTACTTTTTTATTCGACAAAAATCGTGTTTAAAAAAAACTATACTTATTTTGGTGATAGAAATGACTCTATATCTTGACCTTATTTTTTTAATCAATATATGGTTTGATTTTTTATTACTGATGACAACCTCAATACTTTTAAAAAGAAATGTAAAATTCAAAAGAATTATTTTAGGTAGTTTAGTTGGAGGAATTACAATTTTTATTTTATTTATTCCTTTTAATAATGTTACCCTATTTCTTTTTAAATTAATTGTTAGTTTTTTGATGATGATTATAACATTTTCTTTTAAAAACTTAAAATATACGTTAAGTAATCTTTCATATTTTTATTTAACAAGCATTATTTTAGGAGGTGGTATGTATTTATTAAGTGATTCTTTATCCTATTCTAGTAATGGGTTACTACTTTATAATAATCATGAATTTAATTATTTAGTTTTACTTATTTTAAGTCCGATTATTATTCTTTTTTATTTAAAACAAATGCAAAAATTAAAAGAAAATTATAGTAATTATCATAAAGTTGAAATTGTTTATAACCGAAAAATTTATCATTTGAATGGATATCTTGATACAGGAAATAATTTATATGATCCATATAAAAAAAGAGGAATTATTTTAGTTAATTTAAATCTTGATTACAAACCAGAAAAAGTTATCTATACTCCTTTTGAAAGTTTAAATAATAAAGGTTTAGTTAAATGTTTAAAACCAGATAAAATTTATGTTGATCAAAAAGAATTTACTGATTATTTAATTGGTCTTTCAAATGATAAATTTCAAATTGAAGGAATTGATTGTATTTTACATAGTAAAATGAAAGGATATTTAAAATGATTGGAATACTTAATTTAGTTGGTTTAATTAGTCGTTTTATTGAAAAGAAAGCAACTCTTTTTTATGTAGGAGCAACTGATAAACTTCCCCCACCCTTATCAAAAGAAGAAGAAGAATATTATTTAGTAATGTCCGGAGATGGTGATATGTTTGCAAGAGATAAACTCATAGAACATAATTTAAGATTGGTTGTCTTTCTAGCTAAGAAATATGAAAATACAGGAGTTGATTTAGAAGATTTAGTTAGTATTGGAACAATTGGTCTTATGAAGGGAATTAAAACTTTTAGTATGGATAAAAATATTAAATTAGCAACCTATGCCTCTCGTTGTATTGATAATGAAATTTTAATGTTTTTAAGAAAAAATAAAAAGATTAAAACTGAAATTAGTTTTGATGAAAGTTTAAGTTTTGATGCCGATGGTAATGAATTACATTTAGAAGATGTTTTGGGAACAGAGGCTGATATTGTTACTAAACCTTTAGAAGATGAACTTAATAGGACTTTAATGTTAGAAGAAATTAATAAATTACCACCAAGAGATAAAGATATTATTATTATGCGATACGGATTATATGGTAAAAAAGAAAGAACTCAAAAAGAAGTAGCTGAAATACTTGGTATTAGTCAATCATATATTTCAAGAATTGAAAAAAAAGTTATTAAAAGGTTAAAAAGTATTGTTAAATGTTGACAATCTTTTTTTTAAATATTATTATATTGTTTGGTGGGTTTATGAATTATTATGAAAAACAGGAATTTGTATTAAAAAATAAATTAAGGTATTTTCCTATTGAAAAAGTTCTAAAAAAATGCTTTGATAACAACTTATTTATTAGACATTCAGCAATAGAAGAATTAGTAAGAAGAAACCCTAGTGAATTACCAATTTCTGATGGATCTCTTATATTAATTGTTAAAAAGATGACCATAGAACAAATTTATGAACTCGTAATTTTAGATATTGATACTCCTCTATTTAGACTTGCTAAACAAGAATTAAAAAGAATCTTTGAATACTATGAAAGAATTAATCCTGATTATTATAAAAAAATCATTGAAGATGAAAACGAAAATAAAAGTTTTAAAAAGGTTTTAAAATTAATTAGAGGTGGCAAAGAATAATTTTTTGCCGATATAGTTTAGTGGTAAAACAGGCCCTTGGTAAGGGTCAGCGGACAGTTCAATTCTGTCTTTCGGCACCAGAAGCGAATACGTTCGAACTTTTTAAAGTTTGAACTAAATATAGAATCAACTTTCTAATTTGAGAGTTGATTTTTTAGTGCTTTAAAGAAAGGAATGATTCGTTATGGTAAGTATAAACACTAAATCTATACATATTGATTTAGAATTAAAAAAGAAAATAGAATTTGTAAGTAATTTCTGTAATACTACTCCAAAAATCATTGAAGGGAGTGTAAAAAATATTAATTCAACAAATATCTCCTATATTGAAACTCATAGAATAATTGTTAAAGGAACTACATTACTAGCATTTAACTATTCTAAAGAGTTATATGTGGAAGGTTTAGATAAAAAGATAGAAATTAAAGATTTAAAAGAATTTATTAAAGAATTAAATTAAGATAGTAAACAAATTAACTCTCAAGTAAACAGATATTGGGAAAATTTTGGAAAGTTTTTGGGCATATTTTTATACATTCTAATTTCTAAAATAATCTCTATAATAACTACTCAAAGAAAGATTGAGGTTTATGAATAATAAGAAAATTGCAGGATTATACATTCGTGTAAGTACAGAAGATCAAGCCCGTGAGGGATTTAGTTTGCCAGAATAAAATATGATAAATGTTATATTTTACAAAAAAGAGATAGTAAGTATTTATTATACGTTCTAAATTATCAGAACTCTTATATTGTTTGTGATTATATAGGAACAGATAATGCTTTAATTGGCCAACACTTTTTAACTACATTAAAAGAAGCAAATCATTATTATAAAAATCATTAATTAACAATTATTTTAATTTCTCTATTGACAGTAGGAACTCACTTATAATTCTTTAAATAAATGTGCTAAAGCAAAAAAATATTTTTACTTTAGCAATTAAGCATTGCGAATTATAAGTGCCTACCGATCAATAGATTTTCTCAAAATAATGGCAAACAATAACTCAATATTTTTAAATATTAGAATTTTTTATGTCGTCACTTTTTAATCAAATTTATAAAAAAATTACTACTTTTTTTAATGGGCATAAGTGTTGGACACCACAAAATAAATTTTATACTTATAAAATCTAACTTTCTCGTGGTGTCACATCTATTTTTACACTGCAAAAATGGCGACTTTGTCCTTAAAAATGACTACGTCATTACTATTAGTTCCTAGAGTAAATGAATTTGTTTAATTAAAAAATGGCGACAATTTTGATTACTAATTGAAAGATTGTTAAAAAAATTTTTTAAAAAGTGACAACGTGATAATGAAAAGAACACTAAAATATAGTATAATTAAATTAATAGTTTTCTTAGATTTTAAATTAATAATTAAATGAAAAGGAGTAGTGATTATTATGTTAGATATAAATTTTAATCAAATTGTTGAACTAATAGAAAAAAGAAAAAATAACGCTTATAAAAAAGTAAATGAAGAAATGATTTTACTTTATTTAGAAGTTGGAAAGTTTTTGTATGAATTAATAGAAAATAGTAATTATGGGGATAAAATTACTACCAAAGCAGCAGAATTTATGGCATCTAATTATCCAACTATAAAAGGTTTTACAAAAAGGAATATCGAAAGAATGATTCAATTTTATAAAACATATAAAGATGATGAGATTGCGACACCACTGGTGACGCAACTCTCTTGAACAAATAATTTGCTTATTATAAGTGGATCAAAATCTATTGAAGAGAGACATTTTTATTTAAAATTATCAATAAAAGAAAATTATTCAAAAAGAGAATTAGATAGACAAATAACGTCATCTTATTATGAAAGATATATGTTATCTGATGGTAAAATGTTACCAACACAAACTAAAACAATAGATGAAGATGACTACCCAAATACAAGAATATTAGACACATATACTTTAGAATTTTTGGATTTACCTAATGAATATTCTGAAAAAGATTTAAAAAATGCTATAGTTAAAAATTTGAAAGATTTTATTTTAGAAGTTGGAAAAGATTTTACATTTATAGGAGATGAATATAGAGTTCAAATTGGTAATCATGATTTCTTTATAGATTTACTATTTTATAATAGGGAATTATCTTGTTTAGTAGCATTTGAATTAAAACTTGGTGAATTTAAAGCGGAATATTTAGGAAAAATGAATCTATATTTAGAGGCATTAGACAGAGATGTGAAAAAAGCACAAGAAAATCCTAGTGTCGGTGTTATCCTATGTAGTTCTAAAGATAAAGATGTTGTAGAATACTCTCTTAGCAAAAATATGTCAAAAACTTTGATATCTGAATATAAGTTGAAATTAATTGATAAAAAATTATTAGAAACGAAACTTAAAGAAATGAAAAAGTTACTTGATAATAACAAACAATAAAGGAGTTTATATGAAATTAAAAAAGAAAAAAGATAATAAATTTAACAAAAAAATAAATGCCTTTTTGCCTATTTACATTAATAAAAATAAATTATTAGACATAAATTCAATTTTATTTAATGGATATAGTGAATTTAGTGAAGAAACGCTTGAAACAGAAAATAATCAAAGAAGTAATACAAAAGGAAATGTTAATACAGGGATTAACTTTAGTATATATAAATTAAATAGCAGTATAGATGTTGAAGAAACTAATAATGGTAATAACAAAAGTAAGGTATCTTTGAAGAAAGTACAAACTAATAGTTCATTATTATCAAACACAATTGATATTTTAAAAGAGTATGAATTATTAATTACAAACGAACAAAATGGTATGAAGATAGGAGACTTTATTATAATAAACGGAATTTTCAAAAATAATTCTATTTGTGATATGTTGGAACAAATTTATGAAATAATGTCATTTCAGAATTAGCAACAAAACTGGATAATAATAATAATAATAATAATAATAATAATAATAATAATAATAATAATTCTAAAGACTTTAGAATTATTAAAGAACAAATTACAAAAATGAAAATGGCGTTAAAGAAAAGAAATGATACTGAAAGAGAATTAATTTGTGAAACAGAAAATTGTATCTATGTTATTCATTTATTGAGCGAAAATATCTATAATTCATCATTAGAAAATATTTACAATAATGAATTGCATTATTTTGGACAAGTAAAAGAAATTACTAATGACTACAAATTTTTTGCTGATACACAAATCTCTAAATTTAATTCTACTCTAATAAACGATTTTATTCAAAGTATAAAGGAGATAATTAATAATGATGCTTATAAAATTGATTTTGAATTGATGAGTTCTTCCAATAATAAAAAAACAATAGAAATAGATGTTGTTGCTGTGTATAGAAATAGTGTAAGGGAAACAATTAACTAAAATGGTATTATATTAGTTTTCATATTTAAAAAATAGTAAAAATAGCGATTAATTTTATAATTTAGGAGTGATTCAGAAATGAAAGTTTTAAGTTTAACCGAACCATATGCGACCTTAATAAAAGAAAATAGAAAATTAGTTGAAACAAGAAGTTGGAAAACAAAATACAGAGGCGAATTGTATATTCATGCTAGTGCTACTAAAATTTCAAAAGAGTGGAAGGATAATAAGGAATTGATGAAATTAGTAGATAATACATCATTAAATTAATGATAAATGTCCAACTCATACATTTTTAACTTATGAAAAAAATAATAAATTTTATTGGTTTGAACATTCCTGGGAAAGATTTAGAAGAATACATGAATATAATAATATTAAAGATATGTTATTTGATGTTAGAGACAAATTCATTAATTGTGAATTAAATAATAAATACACAAAATCTAATTTAATATTACATGAGTATAAAAAAACAAAATATCACATTTCAGTACAAGAATTTTATAATCATTGTGATTATGGAAAATATATTGACTTTGATGAATTGTAGAAAATCATATTAATTTAAAAATAACTATTCAAATTTTATTAAAAAAGTTTTATAATATAAATAGAAAGTTGATTAAACGGATATTCTAAAGTTGCAAACTTGTTCGTTTGCCGCACTAGTTTGATATCAAACTCGAACTTTTAACTTATTTGATTAGTTCGAGTTTTAATATGTTTATATTTTTATTATTTTCATACGTTGACATTAAAATATGCTTGTAATATAATGACAATAAGTAAATTAAAGAAAGAAATTATAGGTATAAATATGAATAATAAAAAGGATAAAATCTGTGGATCTCTAATTGGAGGTGCTATTGGAGATGCACTTGGATATCAAATAGAATTTAAAAAAGGTGTAAAAGATAAAGAAATAACCTCATTTAAAGATAATAAAGGAATTATATCTGATGATACTCAAATGACTTTATATACAGCTAATGCCCTTTTATATAGAGAAACAAGACTTGCTACTAAAGGAATAGCTTTATTACCTGTAGATGCAATATATGTATCATATTTAGATTGGTTAGATACTCAAGGTTATACTGTCAATCACCACTCTATTTCTTGGATTAAAGATTTAAAAGAATTAAATGCTATTAGAGCACCAGGAAATACTTGTATAAACGCATTATCATCAGGTATTAAAGGAACTATTAAAACTCCAATTAATAACAGTAAAGGTTGTGGAGGAATAATGAGAATTGCTCCAATTGGTTTATATATGATAGATTCAAAAATAGCAGGTCAATTTGGTGCAGAAGCAAGTGCAATAACTCATGGACATCCACTTGGAATAATTCCAGCTTATGTATTTGCAACATTAATATGGTATTTATCAAACACTAATTTAACAGTTAAAGAAGCACTTGATAAATCAATGAAACAATACGAAGAAAAATTTGATATTTTTGACAAAGAAAATAAGTATTATTTTATAAATCTAATTAATAAATCAATAAAACTATCAGAAGAAAATAAAAACGATACTGAAGCCATTAAAGAACTTGGAGAAGGATTTGTTGCTGAAGAAGCTTTAGCTATAGCAATATATTCTTGTTTGAAATATCCAAATAATTTTAAAGAGGCTATTGTTTGTTCAATAAATCATGATGGAGATTCTGATTCAACTGGGGCAATAGCTGGTAACATAATGGGAGCATACCTAGGATATGAAAAAATACCTTTTGAATATAAAAATAATATTGAATTAAAAGATGAAATCTTAGAATTAGCAAATGATTTATCAAGTAAAATTCCAGTTGATGAATACAATAATAATGATATCTATTGGTTAAGTAAATATGTTTATTGTAAAAGAGATAAAAAATTAAAAAAATAAAGGACATTAGTCATACAATTTAATAGATTTATATAAAGTGATAAAAAACAAAAATTAACAAAATAATAAAATAACAAAATTGAATGACTTGTCAAAAAATCGTTTTTATGGTATTATGTATTTGTCAAGGAAACTTGCATAAAATAAAAAAGGGAATACTTAACATCACAGTGTTGAGTACTTACCAGATATTTGGATAGCACTTAATCTACTGAAAGTAAATTGAGTGCTTTTTTCTTATTATAGATTACTAAATTACTAAAGTAAAAAGTAAGGCTATGAGTAAAAAGATAATTAGAATAAGAGATAAAATTAAAAAATCTTTCTTATACATATCATCAGCCTCCTTCCGTATAGAAGTCGGTAAGCACTCAACTGTAAAATATTCCCTATATGAATTATATCAAGTACTTTTTAATACTGCAAGACATTTTGAAAGACCTTGCAAAAAAGCCATTTTTATGGTATTATGTATTTGTCAAGGAAACTTGCATAAAATAAAAAGGATACATTTGATTGCATGAATCAGATGTTATCCCTTATGGAGTGCATCTGAAATCAACAATTGTTGAAATCAGATGTTTTTATTATTTAAACAGTAAAGTGATTACTATGAAAAATAATAGTAGAATTATAATAAATTGAGAAAGTTCTCTCTTTGTCATAATATCACCACCTTTCTCTTATCTTTTGATAATTGAAAGGGAAAACATCTGATATATTTCAAATGTATCCATAAAAATTATATCAAGTGCTTTTTAATACTGCAAGACATTTTGAAAGACCTTGCCAAAAAGTCACTTTTATGGTATCATGTATTTGTCAAGGAAACTTGCATAAAATAAAAAAGGATACATTTGATTGCGTGAATCAGATGTTATCCCCTATTTGGTTGCATCTGAAATCAACAATTGTTGAAATCAGATGTTTTTATTATTTAAACAGTAAAGTGATTACTATGAAAAATAATAGTAGAATTATAATAAATTGAGAAAGTTCTCTCTTTGTCATAATATCACCACCTTTCTCTTATCTTTTGATAATTGAAAGGGAAAACATCTGATAATTTCAAATGTATCCATAAAAATTATATCAAGTACTTTTTAATACTGCAAGACATTTTGAAAGGCTGTGATTTTTATTCAAAAATGTTACAACTCATAGAAAAGAATTTTAAGCGAAAATGTTACATAGCATTTTCCTTTTAATTTTAAATAAATTTTAAGCGAAAATGTTACATTTTATTGTATTATATTCTTGCTAAATAGCAAGAAATGAGGTGAAAATATGACTAACTTAAATGCCAAAGAAGAAAAAACATATAATATCATTAATAAAGTAATACAAAATGAAATGACTAGAAAAGAAGCAATGGTTGAACTGAATTTATCAAGACAACAAGTTTATAGATTGATTAAACTTTATTATAAGGAAGGCAAAGAAGGCTTTGTACATAAGAATAGAGGAAAAATACCATATAATAAAAAAATTAATCTAATAATTGAAGAATTAGAAATTTTATATTTAACAGAATATTATGATTATAATTTAGTAGCATTTTATGAAGAAGTAAAAGAAAAAGACAAATATGATATTTCATATTCATCCTTATACAACGCGTTCCTTAATGATGACATAATTTCACCCATTGCTCATAAAGAAACAATAAAATTGTACAACGAAAATATGAAAAAAGCAATAAGCAGCAACGAAAATATTCCTGAAGAAAAAATGGAATTATTCGAATCAAGACAAATTACATATGAACAAGCTCATGTCAGAAGGTCTAGTAATAGATATGTTTTTGGACAAGAAATACAAATGGATGCTTGCGAAAAAATGTGGTTTGGTGGAATTATAAGTTATTTACATCTTGCAATTGATAAAGGAACTAAAAAGATATTATTTAGTTGGTTTGAGTATGAAGAAATTACTAGAGGATATTTAATTTTACTTTATAACATAATAATTAATTATGGTATACCAGCAAGAATCAAAACAGATAATAGAAATTCATTTTCTAATAATAAAAATAAAATAGATTCAACACAATTTGGAAATATTTGCGAAACTTTAAAAATTGAATTAATAACTACGAGTTCTTCAACTGCTAAAGCAAATATTGAAAGAGAAAATGGTGTAGTTAAAAATAGGTTAATAGCAGAATTAAGACATGAAGGTATCACAACTATTGAAGAAGCTAATAAGTATCTTAATGAAATATTTATACCTAAAATGAATAAAAAATTTTCTTATGAAATCGATTATAAAACTTCTAAAATGAAAACTAACAATTATTCTGAAGAAGAATTAAAATTAATAATATCTGAAAAATTTTCAAGAATAATTGATAATGCTTCTTCAATTAAATATAACAATAAATATTATGTTCCTATCAATCCTTCTACTGGTGCAATGACTTGTTTTAAAAAACATACAGAATGTATTTTCATTATTGATTATGATGGCAATTATTGGAGTAAAATTGAAAACAATTATTACCAATTATACGAACTAGAAGATAGGGATTCTATTATGCAAAAAGAAAGTATTAATGATAAACCTCTTGAAAAGAAAAAATATATTCCTCTAAAAAATCATCCTTGGAGAAAAAATATGATGTTAAAGTAATGGGGCGCTGCCCCAAACCTCGAGGTTTATATCAATATGATTCCAAAAAAGGAAGTAAAAAAATAGAAGTATAGATTATTTGTTAAAAATCTTACTTCCTTTTTTGTTTATCATCACTTTATTGTTTTTGGTCACTCCTCAGTGTTGCCATATCCATTCAAGTGATAATTTTATTATATACTTTTTTATAATTATTGCAATATTCGAAAATGTAACATTTTCGCTTAAAATTGACTAGCAACATTTATTTCATATTATATTTGATGTAACATTTTCGCCTGAAATTGACTACCTTTTAATGTAACATTTTAGCTTAAAATTCACATAATACTGCAAGACATTTTGAAAGACCTTGCCAAAAAGCCACTTTTATGGTATCATGTATTTGTCAAGGAAACTTGCATAAAATAAAAAAGGATACATTTGATTGCATGAATCAGATGTTATCCCTTAATGGATGTCATCTGAAATCAACAATTGTTGATTTCAGATGTTTTTATTATTTAAATAGTAAGGTGATTACTATAAAAAATAATAGTAAAATTATAATAAATTGAGAAAGTTCTCTCTTTGTCATAATATCACCACCTTTCTCTTATCTTTTGATAATTGAAAGGAAAAACACCTGATAATTTCAAATGTATCCATAAAAATTATATCAAGCACTTTTTAATACTGCAAGAAATTATAATAATAAATATAAAAAATAAATTATTTTATGTTAAAATGTTTAGCAAGTTATGAAAGTTTTAATGTAAATTAAAAGTTTTATAACGCTATTGTACCTAATTTCTGACGAAAA
>CANRJE010000012.1 GCA_947630865.1 uncultured Bacilli bacterium
ACTTGTTAAAATGGCTGCTCAAAAGGGAAAGAGTACTCGTCCTAATATCAAACTTGGTATTTGTGGAGAACATGGTGGAGAACCTTCAACAGTTGAATTCTGTCATAATATTGGACTAACTTATGTATCATGTTCACCTTATCGTGTGCCAATAGCAAGACTAGCTGCTGCTCAAGCTGCTATTAATGAAAAAAATAATAAATAATATAGATTAAAGACTAAGAGGGAATCTTAGTCTTTTTTGTGATATAATAATTGATAGATATTATAGATAAAAAATTAATTAATTATAAAAACAAATTGATATTGAAGGTGAAATTATGAAAGAAGGCGAAATAATTAATGGTGATGAATTATATACAATCAGTTTATATAATAGTAAATCAAATGATAAATCATGTTTAGAAGCCGTTTCTGATAAGTTTCAAGTTGACGAATTAAAAAAGAGTGGAAATGAAAATTCAATATTAAGAATACAATTAGAATTGGCTTATGGAAATTTATATTATTATAGTTGGAGTGTTGATTGGTGGTTATATTCTCTTGAATATATGGATAAAGAAGCAAATAAAAAAAAATATAAAATAACATTGATAAAATAGTAAATGAAATAATTAAATATAATACTGTGAGAATATGGATTGATAAAAACGACAGTAATAGTTATATGTTTTTATTGTTTTTCTTTGGTATGTTTTATTATTTAATTATAGATAAAAGAATAATAATAGTTGAAATAAATGATTATTTTAAAAATAAAAAAACTCTTGATGAGCTAATTAAATATAATTGTTTAGAGGAATATGAATTATTTACAACATCTATAAATAATTATAAAACAAAGTGGGAACAACAAATGAAAATATCAAGTGACATTCGTGATTTAAGAGATGGAATTATAAAAAATTTTTCATATGAGGATTTATATAAATCAATTTTAGATGTCATAAAACCACTTGGAAGAGTAAATAGACTGGTCGCTATTACTAAACTTCAAGAAAGTAATGTTCTAAATAATGGACATCCAATTATATATAATTATTTAATACAATGTTTAATACGAAATAATACTTTAGAAGAATATAAAATAGAAAATAATGGTAATTCAACTTATGATGAATATGTTAATAACGAGATTGAATATGTTCCATGGCGTTATTGCTTGGTAGGAAATATTATTGATAGAAGAATATATGGAGAAAATCATGAAATAAAATACGGAACTAAAAATTTCTCTCCAGGTACAAAAGTATATGTTGATTATGCTCAATGGAGAGATGGTGGAGAACAAAGAGTTGTTATTGGTCTTCCAAGAAACAGAAAAAAATTGATTGAATGTGTCATTAAAGAAGAATTTATTTGTAACTATAGACTTAAAAAAATTTATCCTTCAGCAGTATTAGACAAAATGGATACATCAAAGTATTCATGGTGGGGAAGAGACAAAGAAACAAAAAATTGGATAATAAAAACAGCAAAATCTTCAAATATGTATGCTACAAATGGAGAAAAGGGATTAAAAAATGAAACAGCAAACGAATTCCTAGCTAATATTGATAAATTAAATACTGATGAAAAATTACTAAAACGTATATCTAGCGAATTTAACATAACTTCAGTAAATGCTTTAGTTGAATATTGTAAGAAATTAATAACAAAAAAAAGATGTAAAATTTTAAGAGAAGGAAAAAACTGGTGTTGTGAAATAGACAATATTAGAATTATTGTTAATGCAGTTAACTATACTATTGTTGCGATGCATGTTATTGTTTAAATTTTTATGATGAAAAAGGCAGAAATATTTCTGTTTTTTATAATATGTCATGTTAATCGTTCAGCTAATTTTCGAACGATTGAACGATTTTGTTGACTAAAAAAATTATTTTGGTAATATAATAATATCTATGGTAAGATAGTGGTATAAGTCGTTATCAAAGAAAAAGGCAAAATAATAGTTAAAAAAATAAAGAAACGATTAAATATTTCTTTATTTTTTTCAATTTTTCTTGAAGTTAAAATGAAAATATGATAAATTGTTTAATGAGTTGAGAAATCAACTTTGTGATTTAAATATTTATATGAACAAAACCTATTTAAATTGTAAGAAATAAAACTTACAGTTGGATTACAAAGAAAATATTAATTATTAGGAGGTTCATATGAAAGAAAGTTGTAAAGACTATTTAGGTCACATTGAATCAAAGAGTTTTAATGAGATGCTTTTTAGTTTTATAGATAAAAGCGGTCATAAAGATTCTGAGATTTATAAAAAGGTAAATATAGATAGAAAGTTATTTTCAAAGATAAGATGTGATAGAAATTATATTCCGCGTAGAAATGTAATTATCAAATTATGCTTAGCTTTAAGATTAGACAGAAAAGATTTTAATAAACTATTAAATTCTGCTGGCTACTCATTAAGTAATAGCAAATTTGATCAAGTTATATCATATTGCTTAGAAAATAAGATTTTTGATCTTTATCAAGTAAATGATTACCTATATACTTTTTGTGGCACCTTGTTATAGGTGCTTTTTTTTGTCGCTTTTTTCGCGACCATTTCAATTTCTAATTATATTAGAATTGAATTGTTAAAGGGAGAGTGATTATTATGAAAACAAATATTTCATCATTAATGGGTTTAATAACTGAAGAGGAAAAAAATTTAAATAGTAGACTTTATACTATTAAAGAAAATGCAATTAGTACATCTGTCGAAGAACTTGATGGTCGAATTAATATAATCGAGGATAATAAAAAATCTTTTATGCAAGACTTAAAAGGAATCGAAAGTACGGTTGATAAGTTATCAAAATTAAAAGCCATTCTTTATGAAAAAAATAATCAATTTAAATTAAGCGATGGTAGAAGTATTCAACAAGCAATAATTGATAATAAAAATCTAAGACGACTTAAGTCGACATATGAGCAATTATTACTTTGTAAAAATTCTAAAAGAAGAATAACAGAAGTTAATAATTCCTATTTTGAATGTAAAACAGTTAATTTTGATTCAGAGACATTGAAAAATAAATTAGATAAACTTGATATGGAAATACAAAAGACAGATTTTGAAATTTCTAAACTTAATTCCATAGAATTCAAAATTTAATAGCTGAGGTTCTACTAAGTTATTTTGTAGATTAAATAAAATAGAAAGTTTTTAGCCTAAGTGTTTCTTATTATCCATTTTAGATTTTGGTATATGTTTATATGTTAGTATTACAATTTATTTTAATATTATAATTTATAGTTTTTTGCTAAATGAAATTGAATTTATAATTTATTTTGAGGTTGAATATAAAAAATTAATAATTAATAAATGTAGGATAATAAGAAAGGCGAACAGAATCCTTATTATGTTTCTCATTGGAAATATAATAAGGACTGTTTTATTATAGAGATGTTAAAAAATAAAGTGGAAGGTAAATAGGCATAATTTAAATAATGGTTGGTTTCATTAAGAAAAAAACAAAATAATAAATAAAAATAATTAAGTCACTATTGTTATTACAACTACAAATAAATCTTTAAAAATATAAAAAAGAGGCCTCTTAAACAATTTATTTAATTGCAAGATAGTCTCTTTTTATTGTTGTTTACTAATTGAGTTAATCTAATAATTCCCTTTTTTAAATAATATTTGATAAATATAGTGTACTAATCATAATTAAAGCTACAATAATTATTAAGCTTATTATCATAATATGTTTCTTTTTTTCAGAATAAATAGTAGCAATAAATTCTCTAATAAAAGCATTTATCCAAAAGTAAGTTTTGGTTCTTGCTCCAATACATTCAATAGGAATATGTTGTTTAGTAGCTATTACGCCAGCTCTAAAAATATGATAATTAGTTGTAGATAAAATAATATTAGCTTTATCCATCTTCCTTTTAATTATATTATATGAAAATTTAATATTTTCAAAAGTATTTTTAGATTTATCTTCCATTATAATATTTTTTTCTTTGATTCCTCGTTTTAATAAATAATTTTTTATAGCCTCTGCTTCAGAAATTACTTCATTTGATCCTTTCCCACCTGATGGAATAAATATTAAGTCTTTTCCAGTTTCTTTCTTTTGAAAGTCTCTAAATTCAATAGCTTTATCAACTCTTCCTTTTAATAAATTAGTTAATGTTCCATCTTTTTTTATCATACAGCCAAGTATCAAAATAAAATCTTTATTTAAATGCGGTTTACGTTTTATTGCTATAAGTTGCAATATGATAGTACTAAGTAAAATACATTCAATATATGATATTATTACATAGACAGAAAGATTAACAAATTCTTGAATATATAAAGCTATTCCTTGTTCATTATGAACATCTATCCAAACTGCTGATTGTAATATATTATTTAATATAAGAGGAAAAAAAGTTATAAGATAAAAACTTATATTCAATATTAAACCTAAAATATTTTTAATTTTAAATCCTTCTTTTTTTATTAAAACAATATTACTTATAGTAACTAAAATAGAAGTTATAAAAGCAATAGGTAATAAAGTGGTTGAGAAGGTATAGCTCGATTCAATAGTTGATTTTATTGTATGAATAAGTCCATCGTAATTTAAAATTGTAAGAAATTGATTTAATAAAACAAAACTCAAAAATATAATGATACCTAAATAAGCTATATTTTTATATTGATAAATATTTTTTTTCACATTTTGTTTATAGATTTTAATTATTAAATACAATACATATGTAAGGATAATTATAATTGAAATAGGTATAATTATACTACCATTACAATTACCAAAATAACTATCTGTAGTTATAATTCCTAAATTGTGAACATAAATAGGAATTATATCATAAAAACTTTCATCATCACTTTTAATAGTTATATATGTTTTACCAGGTGTAATAGCTTCAATTTTCAATGAAAGAACGCCGTTTTGTAATTTTTTATCAGTTAATTTAATAATTTGTTCATTTTTAGAAGTTTCAATAATTAGATTATTGAGATTATAAGAACTATCGATATTATCAAATTTTACAATATGAGTTTTACCATTTATAACTATAATAGTAATAGAGGTTATTAATAATAAAATAGATAAAATTATAACTTTTACTTTATTACTTAATTTCTTTAACATATTTATACCTTCTTAATCGCTTTTTAAACTGAACTAAACACATATGTATTGTAGCATTATTGAAATAAAAAATAAATAAGACTTTTAATAAATTTCTTTACTCAATATTATCATCTTTATTTTTGAAATAAAATACTGTATAATAAACTAAAGAAGGAGAAAAAAATATGAAAAAAATTAGTACAATATTTTTATGTTTATTAACATTTATTTTAATTACTGGTTGTGTAGCAAAGGAGAGAACATTAGTTTGCACAACTACAGAAACAGATGATGATATGGATAATGAACAAGTAATATCTATGACTTATAAAGGAAATAAGTTAAAACATATGAAAATGGAAGTAAATATTAAGGTTAAAGATTCTGATGTTAAAAATAACTGGAATATGTTTAAAGAGGAAATGGATAAAAACAATCAAGAATTTGATAAAGATGGTCTTACTTTAAAAGTTGAAAGTGATGATAAAAATTATGAATATAAAACAACCTTAGATATTGACGTTGAAAATGCTACTGAAGAAGCGTTAAAAGAACAAGGATTTGATGGCATAAAGGACGATAGAAGTACTTTAGAAGATAGTAAAAAAGCAGCTGAAAAAGATGGTGCTACTTGTGTAATAAAATAAATTTCTTACTAAAAATTTAAATTGGTACGCAAGATATTATATTTATTGATTATTAATTATTTGAATTGCTAATTAAAGAAGCATTTGTTATAATATAGAAACTGATTAAAATTATCCCCAAAATAGTGGATAAGTAAGGAGGAATTATGACTTTTATTAAAGAACAAGAAGAATATGTGAATAATATTTTAAAAGACTTAGGATATTTTCTTGAAGATTTAAATATTCTTCCAAGTAGTAAAAGAGAACTTGGTTCATTTCAATTAAATATTGCAATGTCATTAGCCAAAAAGTATCATAAAAATCCAATGGAAATTGCTAAAGAAATTACAGATAAATTAGGAGATAACTATATAAATGTTAACATTGCTAGTCCTGGATTTATTAATTTTTCCTTTAAAGAACAATTTTTACTTGATTATTTGAATAAAAGTTTAAAAGATTTTTCTTTATTAGTTGAAAAACATGAGGAGAAAACGATTTTTTTAGATTATGGTGGAGCTAATGCAGCTAAGGCTTTACATGTTGGTCATATGCGTTCTCCTAATATTGGGGAAGCTATGCGGCGTCTTGCTAACTTTCTTGGTGATAAAACGATATCTGATGTTCATTTAGGTGATTTGGGAAGACAAGCTGGTATGCTTATTTCAGAGATTAAATTAAGAGAACCTGATTTGCCATTTTTTAATCCAGATTATAAAGGAGATTATCCTAAAATTGAATATACTCCTGAATATTTAGGTGAATTATATGTTGCAGCTAATCAAAAAGCTATAAATGATGAAAAACGTATGCAAGAAGTAAGAGAAATAACAGCTGATATTGATAAAGGTAACGAGCGATACATTGCTTTATGGAAACAACTAGTTAATATTTCTCTAGTTTCAATTAAAGAAGTATATGATAAATTAAATTGTCATTTTGATTTATGGGAAGGGGAACTTGATTCTTTTAAAGATGTTCCTAAAATGTTAGAAGTATTAAAGCCTTATTTATATGAATCAAATGGAGCTTTAGTTATAGATGTAAAAGAAAATAATGATACTAAAGAAATGCCACCTTTAATTGTTATAAAACAAGATGGAGCAACTATTTATGCTACAAGAGACTTAGCAACAATTTATTCTAGAGAAAAGCGTTTTAAACCTGATGAATATTGGTATTTTACTGATAATCGTCAATCATTATATTTTGAACAAGTATTTAGAGCATCTTACAAATCTGGTTTAGTTCCTAAAGATACTAAACTTCTACATTTCGGTTTTGGAACAATCAATGGAAAAGATGGTAAACCTTATAAAACAAGAGATGGCGGAGTTATGGAATTAGGTTCTTTAATTGATTTAATAGGCGAGGAATTAGCTCCTAAAATTAAAGACAATAATGAAGATGTTAAAGAAAAATTAACAATTGCAACTTTAAAATATGCCGATTTAATGTCATTTAGAAATACTGATTATATTTTTGATCCAGAAAAATTTGCATCATTTGATGGTAAAACAGGACCATATATTTTATATACTGTTGTAAGACTAAAATCATTACTTAAAAAATCTGATATAAAGAATTATGAATTAAAAGAAATTCCAAACTCTGAAGTTTTAGATGTTTTACTTAAAATACTTGAACTTCCAACAGTTTTAAATCGTTCTTATAATGATAAAAGTTTAAATTATATAACTGATTTCTTATTTGATTTAGCAAGTTTATTTAATAAATTTTATAATAATTATCATATTTTAACAGAAGAAAATGAAAATACTAAAATTTCTTATATTGCAATGACAAAATTAGTTTATAATGTTATGCACACTCTTTTAAATATTTTAGCTATTGATGAAGTCGATATGATGTAAAAAATATGATAAAATACGACAAATAAATTTCATACAATTATTATGTGATTATATGAAAAAAATATTTGTCTTTTCTTTTATCTTTATTTTTTTCTTATTTGGTATGGCAGTTGTTAGCAGTAAAAAAGTAGAAACGAAAGTTCAAAATGAAATGGAGATAAGAGGAATTTATATTAGTTATTTAGAATATTTAACTTATTTTCAAGGTAATGCTATAAACATCAATAAGGCTTATATTAATAAAATGCTCGATAATGTTCATGATTTAGGATTTAATACTGTTTTTTTACAAGTATCTCCATTTTCAGATAGCATTTATAAATCGAATATTTTTCCTTATTCATATACTTTAACAGGAGTTGAAGGTAAGAATCCTGGTATGGATTATTTAGAATATTTTATTGAAGAAGCTAAAATTAGAAATATTAAAATTCATGCTTGGATTAATCCTTATCGAATTAGTTCAACAACTGATACTAGTAAAATTGCTAAAGAAAATCCTGCATATTCTTTACTTAATACAAGTGATGTTGCAATTAATGATGATGGTATTTACTATAATCCTGCAAGTCCTAAATCAATTGATTTAATTTTAAAACAAGTATATGAATTAATATCAAATTATGATTTAGCAGGTATTCATTTTGATGATTATTTTTATGTTAACCAAGAAATTGATAAAAACAATTATGCCAAGTATTTAGAGAACAATCCTACAATTACTCTAGAAGATTATCGTTTAGGAATAATTAATTCAATGATAAAAAGTGTTTATAAAACGATTAAAGATTATAATCCCAATTTAATTTTTAGTATTGCACCAGATGGAAATATAAATAATAATTATGAATACCATTATGCTGATGTTAAAACATGGCTTAAAGAAGATAATTATGTTGATATAATTATGCCTCAAGTTTATTATGGTTTTGAAAATGAATATCGACCTTTTACAGCTGCTATTAATGAATGGCAAGATTTAATCAAGAATAAAACAAAACTTATTCCAGTTTTAGCATTTTACAAAGTAGGTTTAAATGATTCAGGAGCCGGAAGTGGAAAAACTGAGTGGCTTAATAATGATAATATTATAAGTAGACAAATAAATTTTTCTAAAACTTTAAATAATTATAATGGAGTAGTCTTATTTCGTTATGACTTTCTTTTTAATAATAAACTTGCAACTTCCAAGACAAAATTTGAAATAAATAATTTAAAATTATCATTTAAAGCAAAATAGTTACTAAAAATAAGATTATATTAAAATTTAGAATATTAATAATAAAAATTCTTTAAATTAAATATAATTTAGTGGTGATAAGATGGATGTTAATAAAAGTAAATTTTTAAATAATAATCAAAAAGAGCATAAAAAGAAAAGTTTTTTAGTTGGCTTATTTAATAAACTTCTAATATGTTTTATTTTAGTAGTAATATGTTTAATAGTTATGAAAACAAATGATAAATTCAAAGACTTTGTTGAAAATAAAATATTTAAAGATAATATTTCATTTGCTTATTTAAATAATCTTTATAATAAATATTTTGGAGATATTCTTCCTAGTTATAAAAGTTCTGAAACCGAGGTTGTTTTTAATGAAGAGTTAGAATATAAAAACTATAATATTTATTATGATGGCTATAAACTTGAAGTTGAAAATTCTTATTTAGTTCCTATTGTAGAAAGTGGTATTGTTGTTTATGCTGGTGATATTGATAATTATGGTTATACTGTTATCATTGAAGGAATTGATGGAGTTGATATTTGGTATGGAAATTTAAAAAATCCAAGTGTTAACTTATATGATTATGTTAAAAAAGGGGACTATTTAGGAGAAGTAGATGGGAATAATCTTTACTTAGTCTTTGAAAAAAATCAGGAATATATAAAATTTGAAGACTATTTTAAAAATTAAATTTGATAACACTTTTTATCTTTTTTTATTAATTATTCTTTTATCAGGGTTATTTAAAGAATTTACTTTTATTTTTATCCTATTATTTTTTCATGAATTAGGTCATGCTTTTATGGGATTATTATTTAAATGGAAAATAACGTCTATTACTTTTTATCCTTATGGGGGAAAAACTTTATTTGATACTTTTGAAAATAGAAGTACTAAAGAAGAAATTTTAATTCTTTTAGCAGGACCCATAATGCAAATAATTACATATTTTATATTGAGTATCTTTTTTAAATATGATTATCTAAAAAATTATCATTTAACAATTTTAATATTTAATTTATTACCAATTTTATCTCTTGATGGAGGAAGACTTTTAAATTTAATTTTAAGTTACTTTTTTAATTATTTAACAAGTTACTATATAACTTTATTTATTTCAATTATAACAACATTAATTTTATTTTTAATATGTCTTTTTAATTATCATAATCTAAATTTATTTTTAATGACTATTTTTTTAACTTTAAAGATAATAGAGAGTTTAAAAAATATAAAGTTTTATTATCAAAAATTTTTAGTAGAGAGATATTTATATGATTTTCCTTTTAAAAAGAGAAAAATTAGTAAAGATATTAAATCGTTTTATAAAGATTCTAAGCATTATATTAATTTTCAAAAGGAAAAAGATTATTTAAATAACTTTTTTCAATATAAAGAAAAAAACAGGAAAAAGCAAAAGTTTTTTCAAAAAAATGAAAAAACTTGAATATACTATAAAATAGTGTTATAATGTATATATCGGAGATGATATAATGGTAGAAAGAGAAAAATATTTTCAACTTTTAAAAGAATTTAAAGATAAACAAATTATAAAAGTAATAACTGGAATTAGAAGATGTGGTAAATCAACTTTACTTGAACTTTTTCAAAATTATTTAAGAAAAGAAGGAATAAAAGAAGAGCAAATTATAAGTATCAATTTTGAAAATCCTGATAATGAAATATTACTAGATAGAAAAGAGTTATATGAATATATAAAAAAAAGATTAAGTAAAGATAAAATGACATATGTTTTTTTAGATGAAATCCAAAATGTTTTAGAATTTGAAAAAACTGTAGATGGACTTTTTATTAAAAAAAATGTTGACTTATATATAACAGGTTCTAATGCCTATCTTTTATCAAGTGAACTTGCAACTCTTTTAACAGGAAGATTTATTGAAATAAAAATGTTGCCTTTATCGTTTAAAGAATACTTAGAGTTTTTTGAGGATAAGAAAGATTTGGAAGAGAAATTTAATAATTATTTAAGATATTCTTCTTTTCCTCAGGCTGTTGATTTTTATAAAATTAATCCTCTCAATATTGATTTATATTTAGATGGTATTTTTTCAACTATTTTATATAAAGATATTATGACAAGAAAAGATATATCTGATCAAATGACTTTAACAAAAGTTATTACATACTTATATGATAATATAGGAAATAGTTGTAGCATAAAAAAAATAAGTGATACTTTAACTTTAAATGGTAATATAGCATCATATAATACAATTGCTAATTATATTGAAGCGCTTATTGATAGTTATTTGTTATATAAAGCAACTAGATATGATATAAAAAGAAAAGAACATTTAAAAACTCAAGAAAAATATTATGCTGTTGATATTGGTTTTAGATATCATTTATTAGGAAGTAAAGCAGGAAGTAATCAAGGAAGAATATTAGAAAATGTAATATATCTTGAATTATTAAGGAGAGGTTATAAAGTTTATGTAGGTAAAATTGATGATTTAGAAATTGATTTTATAGCAACTAATGCAAACGAAACAATTTATTATCAAGTATCTCTTAGTGTACGTGATGAAAAAACTTTAGAAAGAGAATTAGCACCACTTAAGAAAGTAAATGATAATTATCCTAAAGTTCTTTTAACAATGGATAGAGACCCTAAAGCAGATTATGATGGTATTAAAAAAATTAATATAATTGATTTTTTGCTTGAAAAATAAAATTTTTAAAAAATACTTGACAAATAAGGAAAAATCAAGTATTATCTTATACGTAAATTGAAAAAGGAAAGAGACCATGTCCACCTGATTGCAAATAGCAATAGGTAAATGCCTAAAGAAAAATATATTTATATTCTTTTTAGTGTATTTAAAGTGGATAGTTTCTATCTACTTTTTTTGATTTAAAACATTGGAGGTGTTTTGTATCGCAAACGGAAAAAATGGTTTGTTAATTAATGAACAAATCAAAGCAAGTTCAGTTCTAGTTATTGGACCAAATGGAGAACAAGTAGGGGTTAAACCACTTAAAGATGCACAAGTTTTAGCAAATTACGCTGGGTTGGATTTAGTTTTAATGAATCCAAATGGTAATCCACCAGTATGTAAAATTATGGATTACAACAAATATCGTTATTTAAAAAACAAAAAAGAAAAAGAAAACATTAAACGTCAAAAAGCTAATATGACTGAGACTAAGGAGTTTCGTCTTAGTAGTGTTATTGATGTTGGAGATTTTGAAACGAAGTTAAGACAAGTTACTAAATATTTACAAAAGGGAGCTAAAATTAAACTTACAATTCGTTTTAAAGGAAGACAAATGTCTCATACTGATTTAGGTCAAGATGTTTTAGTTAAATTTGCTGATAGATTAAGTGATATTGCCGTTATAAGTGAAGAACCAAAACTAGATGGAAGAACGATGACGATGATGCTTACACCAAAAAAATAGAAAAAGGAGAGGATATTATGCCAAAATTAAAAACTCATAAAGGTACAAAAAAAGTTTTAAAAATTAGAAAAGGCGGAAGTATTAAAATTGGACGTCCAGGTTCAAGACATAATACTGGTAAAAAGAACGCTGTAGTTAACAGAAAAAATAGAAAGGGTAGTGCTTTATCAAAAGCCGACAAGAATAGATTAAGAGATATAATCTAGTTAGGAGGGTTAAAGATGACAAGAGTTAAAAGTGGAGTAGAAACAAAACAAAGACATAAAAAAGTTTTAAAAGAAGCTAAAGGTTACTTTGGTAGCAAACATAGATTATATAAGTCTGCTAAAGAACAATTAATGCATTCAAGTGTTTATGCTTATCGTGATAGAAGACAAAAGAAAAGAGAATTTAGAAAACTTTGGATTACAAGAATTAATGCAGCATGTCGTGAAAATGATATAAGTTATTCTAAATTTATTAATGGATTAACAAAAGCAGGAGTAGAAGTTAATCGTAAAATGTTATCAGAACTTGCTATCAATGATATGGATGCTTTTAAAGAATTAGTTAAAGTTGCTAAAAGTGGCAAAGTTAATGAAAAAGTAGCAGTTAAAGAAACTGTTAAAAAAGAAGAAAAAGAAGTTAAAACTTCTAAAGAAGAAAAGAAAGATTTAAGTAGTTTAACAGTTGCTGAATTAAAAGCACTTGCTAAAGAAAAGAATATTGAAGGATATTCAACAATGAAAAAAGCTGAATTATTAGAGGCTTTAAAATAAAAAAATAAACAAATTAATGAATTTATATTCGTCCTGCCAATTGGTAAGAATATAAGAAGTTAATTGAAGAGAAAGAGGAGAAAAAAATATGACAGTAGTTTCAATGAATTATTTATTAGAAGCTGGTGTTCACTTCGGACACCAAAAAAGAAGATGGAATCCAAAGATGAAAGAATACATCTTTGAAGCAAGAGATGACATCTATATAATCGATTTACAAAAGACAGTTAAAAAATTAGAAGAAGCTTATGAAGCTTTAGAGAATATCGCAAAAGATGGTGGAAAAGTTATTTTTGTTGGTACTAAAAAACAAGCTAATGAAGCATGTTTAGAATGTGCGACAAGAACTAATATGTACTATGTAACAGAACGTTGGTTAGGTGGTACTTTAACAAACTTTAAGACTATTCGTTCAAGAGTTAAGAGATTAGAAGAATTAGAGCATATGCAAGAAGATGGAACTTATGATTTATTACCTAAAAAAGAAGTTGCTCTTTTGAATAAAGAATATGAAAAATTAAATAGATATCTAAAAGGAATTAGAGATATGACATCTCTTCCTCAAGCAATGATTGTTGTTGATCCTAAACAAGAAGAGATTGCTATTCGTGAAGCTCATAAATTAGGAATAAAAACATTTGGTATTGTAGATACTAATTGTGATCCTGATGTTCTTGATTATCCAATTCCAGGAAATGATGATGCTGTAAGAGCTGTAAAAGTTGTTCTTAACGCTTTAACTAATGCAATTGCAAGTGCAAATGGTAATGAAATAGTTGATGTAGTTTCTGAAGAAGAGAAAAAAGAAATCAAGAAAGAAACAAAAGAAGAAAAAACTTCTAAAAAAGAAGAAGTAAAAGAGGAAACAAAAGAAGTTGTAAAAGAAGAAAAGGTTGAAGCAGAAGTTAAAGAAGAAGTTGAAGAAATAAAAGAAGCAGATAAAGAAGTAAAAAATCTTAAAGAGTTGACATTAACCGAACTTAAAGATTTAGCAAAGTCAAGGGGTATTAAAGGTTATTCTAAAATGAAAAAAGATGAACTATTAGAAGTTCTAAAATAAGGAGGATATATGTTTAGTGCTAGTGATGTCAAGACATTAAGAGAAAAAACAGGAGCAGGTATGCTTGATTGCAAAAAGGCTCTTGAAGAAACAAAAGGAAATCTTGATGAAGCTATTGATTGGCTTCGTGAAAAAGGAATTGCTAAAGCATCTAAAAAAGGTGATAGAATTGCAGCAGAAGGATTAAGTCAAATATTTATTGATGGTAATAAAGCTGTAGTTTTAGAAGTTAACAGTGAAACTGATTTTGTTGCTAAAAATGAAGAATTTAAAAATTTTGTTAATAAAATTGGAGAAACTTTATTAAAGAACGATGCTAAGACAATGGAAGAGGCTTTAAATTTAAAAGTTGATAATGAAACAATTAATGATTTAGTTGTAGCAACTATTGCTAAAATTGGAGAAAAAATCAGTTTTAGAAGATTTAAAGTTGTTGAAAAGAAAGATAATGAAAACTTTGGTTCTTATATTCATATGGGAGGAAAAATCGCATCTTTAGTTTTAATTGAAGGTGGAAACTCTGAAGTTGCTAGAGAAGTTGCTATGCATGCTGCAGCAATGCGCCCTTTATATACTAATTCTAGTGAAGTTCCAGAAGATGTTTTAGAAAAAGAAAAAAATATCATGCGTCAAGAATTATTAAATGAAGGAAAACCAGAAGATAAAATTGAAAATATTTTAGTTGGTAAAGTTCGTAAGTATTACGAAGAAGTTTGTTTAGAAAATCAAATCTTTGTTAAATCTGAAAATAAGGAAACTGTTTCTAAATATTTAGAGAATAACGGGGCTAAACTTATTTCTATGACAAGATTTGAAGTTGGTGAAGGAATTGAAAAACGCCAAGAAAACTTTTTAGATGAAGTAATGAACCAAATTAATGGATAGGACAAGGAAACTTGTTCTTTTTTCTTAAAAAGTAAAGACTTTTTATAAGAAATTTAGTACAGTATTATTAAAGTAATTAATATTGAAGGGAGACATTAATATGGAAAATAAGTTTAATTTAACTAAAGAGCAAAATGTTTTTGTAGTCAAAAGAAATATTGTTGATTACATTTGGAAAAGTGCTAATTTAGAAGGCATAAGAGTAACTTATCCTGAAACGCAAGCAATATATGATGGTGGTATTGTTAATGGCTTAACAGTTGACAAAATAATTGCTATTAACAATTTAAAATATGCTTGGCAGTTTATTCTTGAAAATGATGGAATAGATTATGATTTTAAAGTACTTTTACATTTACATAAATTAACTTGCGATAAATTAGTTTTAACGGAAAATTTAGGAAAATTACGAACAACTCCTGTAAATATTGGAGGGACTTCTTGGAAACCTGATTTTCCTTTTGAAAGTCAAATTAAGGAAGAATTAAGTGAATTGTTAAATCAACCTTTAAAAACAAAAACGGAAATATCTTTAGAAATTATGTTATGGATTATGCGAAGACAAATGTTTATTGATGGTAATAAAAGAGTTGCTATGTTATTTGCTAATAAGATAATGATAGATAATGGTTGTGGTATAATAACAATTTCTCAAGAAAATCAGCCAACATTTTTTGAAAAATTAATTAAATTTTATGAGACTGGTGATAATACTGATATAAAAAAATGGCTTTATGAAACTAGTATAGATGGAATTGATTTCAATCAAAAAAATTAAAGATCAAGGAAACTTGTTCTTTTTTTGTAAATTTATGTCAAATTTAAGTGATTAAAAAACTTCTATGTTATTATAAAAAGTACGAGGTGGTCTTATGGAAAGAAAAGATTATTTAGTGGTTGTAGCAGAAGTTTCAAAATATAAAACTTTAGATGATTTTAAAGAAGGTTTATCATTGGTTGGTTTAGAGATTCCTAATTATGGAATGAAGTTTGGATTTATAAACAAAAAAGGAGAAGAAGTAATCAAATGTGAATATGATGTTGCTTATCCATTTCATGGAGGGTTTGCTTTAGTAAAAAAAGATAATCGATGGTTTTTCATTGATAAAAAAGGACTATCTCTTATAAATTATGGAAATATTTATAGTGATGATAATTATAAATTTGAACAGGCTAGAGATTTTAGTAATGGGCTAGCTGCGGTTATGAAAAATGGACGTTGGGGTTTTCTAAAAGCATTTTATACAAAAGATAGTTATTATGGTCATCTTACAAGTGTTTCTAATATTGATATTCCTTTTATGTATGATAGTGTATCAGACTTTAAAGAAGGATTTGCTTTTGTAGAACTTGATGGAAAAATAAGTTGTATTAATAAAAAAAATCAAGAACAATTTACTTTACCACCTGAATATGTTTTAGCTTATCCTTTTAGTGATACCTTAGCAAGAGTTAAAACTTATGATAATAGATATGGTTTTTTTAATCAAGAAGGAAAAGAAGTTATTAAGCCAACCTTTAATTTAGCAAGTGATTTTAAATATGGTTATGCTATTATTGATACTGATTTAGGAACGACTTTAATTAATAAAAAAGGAGAAAAAATACATCCAGAAACCAAGGAATTTTCTATCGTTTCAATAAGAAAAGCAAGTGATGAAACAATCTTTTTAGTAGTTAATTATGGTCATAATCAACTAGGATTAGTGGACTTGGATTTTAATAAAATAACGGATAGAAAATTTAGAGCAGTTTATGAAAATAAAGATGGTTTTCTTAGAGTTAAAAATCAAAATGGAAACTATGAAATTATTGATTCTAGAGGAAATACAAAGAAGATTTTAGATAAAATAGGAGAAATATCTGAAGGAAAAGTACCAATTTTATATGAAAATTCTAAAATGGGATACTTTGATATAAATGATGATGAATATTTTTCTAATAGATATGATCATGTTAATCCTTTTCATGAAGGAGTAGGAAAAGTTGAAAATTTATCTCATCAATTCTTTATTGATGAAAATGGTAAGAGACTTGATATTAAAAGAACTAAAAGAGAAATTTTAGAACTTGATACTTCAAAAGGATTTCCTGATTTTATTCAAAAAGCCTATGTTTTAGAATATAAAAGTGTTTTCAAAGAAAATGATGATGTTAAGGAAATAGTTAAAGTTCGTGATAGTTATTCAGAATATTTAAAAGAAGTATCTTTAATAGAAGAAAGATTAAATACTTTAAGTCAAGAAGAAAAAAGACTTTGTAAAAAAATGTAATAATTAAAATAAAAAAATTAAAAAAGGAATATGAATTAAAAACTCATGTTCCTTTTAAAATTATCGTATAACTTACAATTATTCGATACTTCTAAGCAATTTAAGTATAACATGATTTATGAAAAAAACAAATATATTTAAAAAATATTTTAAAAAGTTTTAAATTTATTAAAATATAAGACTTGGAGGTGCTTAAATGCGAAAAAATAAGAGTATAACTTATAATAATATTTTAGAACTTTGGTTAAATAATAAATCTAATATAAAAATACAATCTAAATTAAATTATGAAAGTTTAATTTTAAATTATCTTAAAAATACTATTGGAAATAAATTAATAACTAAAATAACTAAAGACGATATAAAAAAATTGCTTTTTTCTTTAAAAGATAAAATAGCAATTTCTACTCAAAAGAAACTTATTTATATTATTAAAACTAGTTTTTCTTATGCTTATAATAATAAATATTGTGATTATATAGATTTAACTGATATTAAATTTAAATCGTCAAATAAAATAATGTTTATTTTATCAAAAGAAGAACAAAGTATTTTGGAAAACAGATTAAAGGAAAAAGTTAATATTCGGAAAATTTGTTTATTATTATGTCTTTATACAGGACTTCGTGTTGGTGAAGTAGCAGGTTTAAAATGGGAAGATATTGATTTTAGTAATAAATCATTAATTATAAAAAGAACAATTATAAGAATTAAAAATCAAAATAAAAATAATTCCAATAAAACATTTTTAATAGAAAGTACTCCCAAAAGTGAAACATCAAGAAGAATAATACCAATACCTAATTTTATTATTAAATTATTATATGAATTTAAGAAAAACGATAATTATTTTTTGCTTTCCAATAGTGAAAAATTATATGACCCTAGATATTTAGAAGCCTTTTATACAAGAATGCTTAGAAACTGTAATATTAAAAATAATAAGTTTCATACTTTAAGACATACTTTTGCAACACGTTCTATAGAGTCAAAAATGGATATAAAAACTTTAAGTGAAATTTTAGGACATTCATCTGTTGAAATAACTTTAAAATTATATGTTCATCCAACTTATGAAATGAAAAAAGCATCACTTGAAAATTTAGTAGAATATATGGCTATTTAAGTATCGAATAATTGTAAGTTATACGATAATTTAGGGGAAAGGAGGTAAATGAAAATATATAATCATTTTTTTAAATCATTAGCAAGTAAAAGAAAATTAAGCGAATATATTGATGTACTAGATTGGTTATTAAATGATAATAGATTATCTACTTTAAATTCAAAGAAAAAGGGTAAATTTACGTCAATGCTAAAGAATTATATGAAAAATAAAAATATTATTTTTATGAATTTTGATTGTAATGATGAAGCAGAAGTTAAAAATAAGAATGAAAAGTATTTTTTCTTTTATAGTTATAGTAGGATAGGCTGTGAAAAAATTATTGAATATATAAGGAATAGTATAGCACATGGTAATTGTTACTTAGAAACTATCAAAGGGGAAACATTATTTGTTGCTAAAGATTTTAATAATCAAAATAAACTAGTAGCAATCATTAGGATACCCTTGTCTATGATTAAATATTTGTATGAATTGTATATTCAACTTTCAAACGAAGACATATACGAAGAAAATGGAACAAATGATGATAATAGTAAAAAAGTATTAGCAAAAGTATAAATAAGAGTAAAAAAATGTGAAAAAATGAAAAATTTTTTTAATGGTAGAGATATTGTAAATAAAACAGTAACTATCAAAAAATAAAAATATAATTATAAGGAGTTTAATTATGAAAAAAATTTTAACAATAATATTATGTGTAATTTGCTTATTAGGAATAGTAGGGTGTAACAAAACAGAAATTAAGACAAAAGATGAAACAGAAGAAAAAAAAGCAGAAATTGTGACAAATGATGGAACAAAAGAACAAAAGAGTTGTTCTGAATTACATAGTTTATTATTTAATAATCTTGAATATTACCAAAAGCACTATGGAGGAGCAAAAATTAAAATAGTTGATAAAGTACAAAGAATTGAAGATGGGGAAATAATGGTTTTATCAGATGGTTGTGAAGTATATTTTAATAAAAATTCGGTTGATTTTTCGGAAATTTTACCTGGCACTAAAGTAGAAATAGAAGGTCTTATCATTAAACCTGGGGATAGGAATTATTTATATCCACCATCTATAGAAGAGCCAAGTTTAAAAATTTTATCATAAAAATAACAAGATTAAATGCAGAAAAGTTAATTAAATAGATTTTGAGATTTATTTAAAGCAATACTTTACAAAAAAATGTAAAGTTATTGTTTTTTTTATATCAATGAAAGTTTATTTATATTTTAATTAGAACCTTGAATTAAAAAGTAAATTTCAGTCTAAATCCAAGTGATAAAAGTATAAAATTAAATTTCAGTTTAAAACAAGATTATAGAAAAGTAAAAAAACTGAAATTTTTTTGATTTTCCAAAACTAAATTTCAGTTTTAAAATGCCATCATAATTATATACATTTTTTTATTTTTTAAACAATTTAGGAGATAAAATAATATCCTCATCCTTTATAATTTTATAATTTAATAGTTTTAATAAATTGAGAGTAAATTCTTCTCCAAATTCATTAATTAAGCATTCAATAGGAGATAATCCATTAAGAGTCTTTCTTTTATAACTATTTATATGAGACATAGCCAAATTAATATCAGATTGAACAAACTTTTCAAATGAAGTTCCTTTAGGAAATATTTTTCTGAATTCAACATGATTTTTTTCTATTTTGGCTTTTTGATTAGATTTACCTGAATCACAGAAAAACATATTAATTTTTTCATCTTTGTTTAAAATCTTTAAACTTTCAATCTCTTCGATCAAATAAAATTCTTTGCCATTATCGGTTAAAATTATTCTAAATAGAATATAGAAAAAATCAAATCCCAATGTAGTTTTTAAGTTACTAATTTCTTTTTCTATAGTTTTAGCCATTCTATTAGGTAATAAAATAGCAATCATAAAATTAGACTTTCTAAATAAAAAAGTTAAAATAGTTTTACTACTATTATCATTCTTTTTTCCATAAACAGTATCCATTTCGGTTATATTATAATCAGAATGTTCGGAAATAAATTGAATAAAGGACTGATAGGATCTAGTATTTTTCAATAAGCTAATATCATTATTAATCTCTTCTTTTTTATTATCTTTTTTTCTTATTTTATATTTAACCTTTTTAGGTAAATCTAAATTATTAAGGTTGTCAAAATAACCTTTTTGAGTATAATTATAAAGTGTAGAGGTAGATTTTGTTATGTTTTTATCATATAATTTAATGTTACCAAATGACTGCCCATTTTTAATTCTTGGAGCAACAACATTATTAATATAATCGATTTCTTCTTTAGTAGCCCTAGGGCCAGTTCTAGATTTTGAAAGTCTTTCTTCATATTTTCGATTTGCTTCTTTAGCATCATAGACAACTCTAATTTTTCTGCAAGCTTTATAGTTGTCACAGCTATTGCAACAAAAAGGCTTTTTCAAAATTGTTGGACAAGTATATTCTTCATAATATTTACAAATATCATTACAAGATTTACCTTTTCTACATTGATAGCAATGTTTATCTATACAATTATCATTGCAAATATTGTGTATTTTACAATCTTTATTATGAAAATGAAGACATTGATTTCTTTTTGAATTAAAATCTGAAGGATAACTTTTGATTGAATTTATTAATATTTCGGATTTAATAGTATTGTAAGTTTTACCTAATTTATTTGCAATATAAGTAATTGAATATTTTAATTTTAAACCTTTCTCTATTTCTAATCTATCATCGTAATTTAAATGCATATTTTATTTACAACCACCTTTCCAAATTATGATGACATTGTAAATAAATTATAACATTATAAAGTTAAGATATTATAATTAAATTTTGTTTAATTAATACATATACTAATAAAGTAATTAACCTAATCAAATTTTATCAAAAAAACTGAAATTTAATTTTAGAATATATAAATTATTTTTTTAATAATAAATTTCATTTTTGAAATTATAAACTGAAATTTACTTTTAAAATATATACTCATTATTTTTTAAAGTAACTTTCACTGCAATTCCAATAGTAAATTTCACTTGAGTTCAAAACTGAAATTTACTTTTAAAATTAAAC
>CANRJE010000013.1 GCA_947630865.1 uncultured Bacilli bacterium
TTTTATGAGTCAAGAGATGAATGATTATTTAAGAGAGATTGAACGTAATATTAGGTTAAATGATGCTAGAAATGAAGGTATTCAACAAAAAGCACGTGAAATGACTATTGAATTAGCAAAAAAGGGAGTATCCCTTGAGATAATTTCTGAAGCATCTAAATTAAGTCTTGATGAAGTTAAAAAAATAATTGAAGAATCTAAATAGGAAGTATTTACTTTCTATTTTTTATTAAATTAATAATTAGTTAAAAAATGCAAAAAAAGAGGACTATTTCTAGTTCTCTTCTACAAATTCATTTTCAAGTACTTCAAGAGGCTCTCCATCAGTAAAAGCTGTTTCAAGATCAAAGTCAACATTTTGATAAGCTTTAATACCAGTTCCAGCTGGAATTAATTTACCAATTATAACATTCTCTTTTAATCCTTGTAAATAATCAACCTTACCACGAATAGCTGCATCAGTTAAAATTCTTGTTGTCTCTTGGAAAGAAGCAGCTGACAAGAAGGAATCTGTTTCAAGGGATGCTTTCGTAATACCGAATAGAACAGGTACTCCTGTTGCAGGACGTTTTCCTTCAAGAATTGCTTTCTTGTTACCATCAGTAAATTCAAAGAAATTAACAAGAGAGCCTGGAAGTAATAATGTATCTCCTGAATCAACAATTCTCATCTTAGAAATCATACGTCTAGCAATAATCTCAACGTGCTTATCACTAATTTCTACACCTTGACTACGATAAGCATTTTGTACTTCTTTTAAAATATATTCTTGAGTCGTTAATGGGTCTGTTACAACAAGTAACTCTTTAGGATTAATTGCTCCTTCTGTTAACTTATCTCCAGGATTTACCATATCGCCTTTTTGTACTCTTAATTTAGCACCATAATTTGTAACATGATCTTTAGTTTCCAAATCATTTTTAATACTAATTCTAAATTTACCATGGTCTTCAGTAATTTTAGAAACTTTACCACTAATTTCAGCAATAGTTGCTTTTCCTTTTGGATTTCTTGCTTCAAATAATTCTTGAACACGAGGTAAACCTTGAGTGATATCCTCACCACCTGCAACACCACCAGTATGGAATGTACGCATTGTTAACTGAGTACCAGGTTCACCAATTGATTGAGCAGCCATAACTCCTATTGCTTCACCAATTTCAACAATATTACCAGTTGCAAGATTACGACCATAACATTTGCAACATACACCATTTTTGGTATTACATGTTAAAACTGATCTAATTTCAACTTCTTCAATACCAGCATCAATTATTTTTTCAGCTATTGATTCTGTTATCAATTCATTTCTATCAACAATAACAGCATTAGTTTTAGGATTGATAACTTTTTTATTAGCAAATCTACCAATTATACGATCATATAGTTTTTCAATTACTGAACCATTCTTATCATTAATGAATGCACGAACAACAACACCTTGGTCAGTACCACAATCGTCTTCTTTAACGATTATATCTTGACTTACATCAACAAGTCGTCTTGTCAAGTATCCTGAATCGGCTGTTTTTAAAGCAGTATCGGCACTACCTTTTCTAGCACCATGAGTTGATAAGAAGAACTCAGATACAGATAGTCCTTCTCTAAATGAAGATAATACAGGGATTTCTACTGGTTCACCATTTGGTTTAGCCATAAGTCCTCTCATACCAGCAAGTTGGGTAAAGTTAGAAATATTACCACGAGCTTTTGAATTCATCATCATGAAAATTGGATTATCAACATCAGTATTTGCATATTCTTCAAGTTCTTTTTGAACTTCATCTTTAGCATTATTCCAAGTTTCAATTACTTTTTCAAAACGTTCTTGATTTGTAATTAAACCACGAGCATATTGTTTATTAATTGTATTAACAACCTTATTAGCTTCTTCAACAATTTTAGCTTTATTTTTACTTGTTGTAACATCAGCAGCTGATACCGTAATACCAGCAATCGTTGAATACTTAAATCCTAAGTCTTTAAGTCTATCTAGCATCATTGAAGTTTCAGTTGTTTTATAACGTTTAAATGTTTGAGCAATAATGCTTTCCAATGTACCTTTAGCAAAAGGTTTTACAAGTGGCATACTTTCAATTGCCTTTTTAATATCAACACCACGTTCAAGGAAATATTTATTTGGAGTAATTTTTTGAATATTTTCATCAGTTGGTTCATTTATATAGGCAAATGAATCAGGTAAAATTTCATTAAAAATAAGTTTTCCTGGAGTTGTTACTAAATATTTGCCTTTTTGATTTTCAGTAAATAATTTATATTTAAAGGAATTAACAGGTAGAGCTATTCTTGTATGAAGAGTTATTTCTCGTCTTTCATAAGCCATAATAGCTTCATTAGAATTTTTAAATACTCTTCCTTCACCATCAAGTCCAGCTTTTTCCATTGTTAAATAATAGTTACCTAAAACCATATCCTGACTTGGGGTAACAATTGGACTACCATCTTTTGGATGCAAAATATTATTAGCACCTAACATTAAAAGTCTTGCTTCAGCTATAGCTTCCTCTGATAAAGGTACGTGAACTGCCATCTGGTCTCCATCGAAGTCAGCATTGAACGCTGTACAAACTAAAGGATGTAAACGAATAGCTTTTCCTCCAATTAACTTAGGTTCAAATGCTTGAATACCAAGTCTATGTAATGTTGGAGCACGATTTAATAATACTGGATGCTCTTTAATAACATCTTCAACGATATCCCAAACAACAGGATCTTTATTTTCAATCAAACGTTTAGCTGCTTTAATATTAGAAGCTAAATTACGTTTAACTAATCCATTGATAACATGAGGTTTAAATAACTCAAGTGCCATATCTTTAGGAATACCACATTGATACATTTTAAGATCTGGTCCAACAACGATAACAGAACGACCTGAATAGTCAACACGCTTACCAAGTAAATTTTGACGGAATCTTCCTTGTTTACCTTTTAACATACTAGAAAGTGATTTTAAAGGACGATTTCCGGCACCAGTTACACTTCTTCCACGACGTCCATTGTCAAATAGAGAGTCAACTGCTTCTTGTAACATACGTTTTTCATTTTGAATTATAATACCTGGAGCATTTAAATCTATTAATTTCTTTAAACGATTATTACGATTGATAACACGTCTATATAAATCATTCAAATCACTAGTCGCAAATCTTCCACCATCAAGTTGAATCATTGGTCTTAAATCAGGTGGAATAACAGGAATACAATCCATAATCATCCACTCAGGACGGTTATCTGATTGATAAAAAGCATTTAAAACATCAACACGTTTTAATAAACGAACACGCTTTTGTCCTTGAGCTGTTTCAAGTTCCTTAGTTATTTCATCTATTTCTTTCTTTAAATCAACTTGTTTTAATAATTCTTTAATGGCTTCAGCTCCCATACCAACACGGAATCCTGTACCATATTTTTCATAATAAGCACGATATTCTTTTTCAGATAAAGTTTGCTTATTTTCAAGAGGAGTAATACCTTTATCAATTACAACATAACTAACAAAATATAAAACTTCCTCTAAATCACGTGGAGACATGTCAAGAACTAAGCCCATACGACTTGGCACACCTTTAAAATACCAAATATGACTTACTGGACTAGCTAATTCTATATGTCCCATTCTTTCACGTCTTACTTTAGAACGGGTAACTTCAACCCCACATCTATCGCAGACAATATTTTTATATCTTACTCTTTTATATTTACCACAAGCACACTCAAAATCCTTAGTTGGTCCAAAGATTTTTTCACAATACAAACCATCTCTTTCAGGACGAAGAGTACGATAATTAATTGTTTCAGGTTTCTTTACTTCTCCATAACTCCAAGAACGGATCATTTCTGGGGATGCGATTCCTATCTTTAAGGCTTCGAATTTATTAACTTCTATCATTAAAAGTCCCCTCCCTCTTGTTCATCGTCTAAATCATCAGGTTCTTCATCGAAATCTTCATCATCTTCCTCATCATCGTAATCATCATCATACTCTTCATCTTCTTCATCAGGTTCCTCGGTGATAGGATTTTGTAATTCGATTTCATCGATATCTAATTTGATATCATCTTTATATTCTTCTTCTTCGATTTGTTTCAAATCTAATACTTGATGTTCATCATTGATAATCTTTAAGTCAAGTCCTAAAGCTTGGAATTCTTTCATTAATACTCTAAATGATTCTGGAACTCCAGCTTGATTTATATCTTGTCCTTTAACAATAGCTTCATATACTTTAACACGTCCAGCAATATCATCGGATTTAACTGTTAAGATTTCTTGTAATGTATGAGCAGCACCGTAAGCATATAATGCCCAAACTTCCATTTCTCCAAATCTCTGTCCACCAAATTGAGCTTTTCCTCCAAGTGGTTGTTGAGTAACTAAAGAATATGGACCAGTTGATCTTGCATGTAACTTATCATCAACCATGTGATGTAATTTAATCATATACATAACACCAACAGCAACCCTATTTTCAAAAGGTTCACCGGTACGTCCATTATAAAGAACTGTCTTACCATCTGGATCAATTCCAGCTTCTTCCATCATAGCTTTAATATCATCGCTTTTAGCTCCATCAAAGACAGGAGTTGCAACATGAACATTTAACTTTTTAGCCGCATATCCTAAATGTAACTCTAAAATCTGTCCAATATTCATACGACTTGGAACACCCATTGGATTTAACATAATATCAACTGGTGTACCATCTGGAAGGTATGGCATATCTTCTTCTGGTAAAATCAAGGAAATTACACCTTTATTACCATGACGTCCAGACATTTTATCTCCAACTTGAATCTTACGTTTTTGAATAATATAAATTCTAATTACTTTACTAACTCCAGCAGGTAATTCATCATTTTCTTTTCTTGAATAAATCTTAACATCGTGAACAATTCCATCTCCACCATGTGGTACACGAAGAGATGTATCTCTTACTTCTCTTGTTTTTTCTCCAAATATTGCATGTAATAGTTTCTCTTCAGAAGTAAGTTCAGCCATTCCTTTTGGTGTTACTTTACCAACTAAGATATCGCCTTCTTTAACTTCTGTTCCTATCATAACAATTCCGTTTTCATCAAGGTTCTTTCTTGCCTCTTCTGAAACATTTGGAATATCTCTTGTTATCTCTTCAGGTCCAAGTTTAGTATCACGACATTGCATTTGATAATCTTCCATATGAAGTGATGTATAAACGTCATCTTTAACTAAATTTTCATTTAAAATAACAGCATCTTCATAGTTATATCCATTATAAGTCATGAAAGCAACAACAACGTTTTTACCTAAAGCAAGTTCTCCTTTATCAGTACTTGGTCCATCAGCTATAACTTGTCCACGTTTAACTTTATCACCAAATCTTACGATTGGTCTATGATGTTGACAAGTACCAGCATTTGATAATTCAAAGTTAGCTAAATGATAAACATCTTGTCCTTTAGCATTTTTAATAACAATCTTTTTAGCATCAACATAATCAACAACACCATCAGCTTTAGATACAATTACAGCACCAGAATCTTTTGCTGCTATATATTCAACACCTGTTCCAATATAAGGTGCTTCACTTCTTAAAAGTGGAACTGACTGACGTTGCATGTTAGCACCCATCAAAGCACGAGTTGCATCATCATGTTCCAAGAATGGAATACAACTTGTTGTAACTGCTACAACTTGTTGAGGAGATACATCAACATAATCTACATCATCAGATTTTGCTAAAATATTTTCTCCTTTATAACGAGCTGTAACTTGATCAGGTACAATTTTATTATCATCATCTGTTTCAATTGTAGCTTGTGAAATTATAAAATCTGCTTCTTCATCAGCTGTTAAATAATCAACTTGATCTGTTAATAAACGATTATTAACTTTTCTATATGGAGTCATAATAAATCCATATTCATCAACTTTAGCATAACTTGCCAAAGATGTAATAAGTCCGATATTTTGACCTTCTGGAGATTCAATAGGACAAATTCTTCCGTAGTGACTTGCATTAACATCACGAACTTCAACTCCAGCTCTATCACGAGATAATCCACCTGGTCCTAAAGCAGATAAACGACGTTTATTAGTAAGCTCAGCAAGTGGGTTAGTTTGATCCATGAATTGAGATAATTGACTGCTTCCAAAGAATTCTTTCATAGCAGCTGTAACTGGTCTTATATTAATTAAAGTTTTAGGAGTAACTTCGTCCATTTCTTGAGTTGTCATACGTTCTCTTATAACTCTTTCCATACGAGCAACACCAATTCTAAATTGATTTTGTAAAAGTTCTCCTACTTGACGAATACGACGATTTCCTAAATGGTCAATTTCATCATAGTTACCAACACCATGTAATAAATTCAAATAATAACTAACGGATGCATATACATCAGATATAGTTAATCTCTTAACATCAATATGATTGTCATTTCCTATTACAACTAACTTATTCTTTTTATTATTTGGATCATATATTTTAATACTTTGAATACGGTTATATGTATCTAAATCTTCATTAATCTTAGTTTCTGTTAAATTATAATCACTTGCAAAAATTGTTTTTAAATCTTCTAAAATATCTTTTGTAATAACCGTATCTTTTGGATATTTAACTTCACCATCTATTTTAATATCTTCTGCTAAAGTTTGATTTAAAAGTCTATCAGTTATATTTAATTTACGATTAAATTTATAACGTCCTACTTTAGCTAAATCATATCTAAATTCATCAAAGAATTTAGTAATTAATTGGTTTTTAGAACTATCAAGTGTTGCAGGTTCTCCTGGTCTTAATTTTTCATATATTTCGATTAAAGCTTCATCAGTATTTTTAGTTGAATCTTTAGCTATTGTATTCTCTAAATATTCATCTTTACCAAATACTTTATAAATATCTTCATCACTTGATAAGCCAAAAGCTCTTAAAAGTGTAGTGAGAGGTACTTTTCTAGTACGATCAATTCGTACGTAGACAACATCTCTTGCATCTGTTTCAAATTCTAACCATGTACCACGAGTTGGAATAATTTGAGAAGTTATAACTTCTCTTCCATTTTTATCAATCTCACGATTAAAATAAACACTAGGACTTCTTACTAATTGACTAACGATAACTCGTTCAGCCCCATTAATAATGAAAGTACCACTGTCTGTCATAATAGGCATATCACCTAAGAAAATTTCTTGTTCTTTAACTTCTCCTGTTTCATGATTGAAAAGTCTAACTTCTACTTTAAGAGGAGCAGAATAAGTAGTTTCTCTATCACGTGCCTCTTTAATTGAAAATCTTGGTTCATCAAAATGATAATCCCCAAATTCTAGTGATAAGGTACCTGAAAAATTTTCAACTGGGAATAAATCCTCGAAAACTTCTTTGATACCAGTATCTATAAACCACTGATAACTCTTCTTTTGAATCTCAAGTAAGTCCTTTAATTCAAAAGTATTTTTAATTCTTGAAAAAGATCTTCTTTGACGATAATCGCCACAATTTATAAGCTTATAAGCCATTAATTTCACCCCTATACACTAATTTTTTCAATAACATATTAACAATTTATAATACGCCGCCAATTTATATTAATAACACAATTTTAAGCAATAGTCAACAAGATTTTAAAGAAATTATATAAAAACCTTTACTTTTGTCAACTACATTAATTTCTGCTTTTGAACTAAAATCTTTTATAAATGATTTAGCACCTTGTTCTTTCCTTATAACTATATATAATGTTCCATCTTTTTTTAAATGATTTAAACACGCTTCTAATAACTCATAAAGTTTTACTTTTCCAACTCTAATTGGAGGATTAGAAATAATAAAATCATACTTCTTATCTAATCCAACTAATCCATCATTTATAAAAGTTTTACTATTTAAAGCCTTATTACTTTTGATATTCATGTTTGTTAAATGAATAGCTCTTTTATTAATATCAATCATATCCATCTTAACATCTTTTAATTTAGAAACAATAATTCCAATTGCCCCATATCCACATCCTAAATCTAAACCATAACCACTTAAATCTTCTTTCAAAATATTCGAAATCAATAGATAAGTTCCATAATCTAATTCTCCTTTAGAAAATACTCCATTATCTGTTTTAAAAGTAAATTCCTGATTATTAAACTTAACTTTAAATTCTTTAATTTCACTCTTTAAATCATTATTATTTATAAAATAATGTTCCATATATCACCCTAAATAGTAAAAAGAAGTAACTACTTCATATATATTTATAGTTACTCCTTTCTTATTTCGTTATTTTACAATATTTTTTTCTAAATTTCAAGAAAATTTTAAATAAAATCAATAAGTTCTACATTATCAGCATCATAATTCAATGATTTAACAACAGAATCTAATTCATATTCATCAAATGACGTTTTAATCTCATCAATTGTTCTAAAGAATAAACCTATTTGATATTTGAATATTTCTTTAATAGTATCTTGTTCTATTCCAATTCCTGTTAAATAATCAATTATTTCTTCTACCTTTTCTTGATTCAAATCTAAGTTTTCAATAATATCTTCGTAATTATTATCAATTATTTCTTTAATATCATCATCAGTATATCCATGATTTTTTAAAAATTCCATCTTAGTTTCCTCCTTCAAGTGTTTTTTCTATATTTGCAAATTCATCTTTCTTAATAACACTATTATAAGTTAAAGCAATAAGAAGTGCATCTTTTTCTTTAATTTCTTTTGATGTTAAGAAATTATATAAACTAATAGTCTTTAATCTTGAAAAAATTAAATTATTTATACTATATCTTAAATCATCAATTTTATATTTACTATCTAAAGTCTCAATTATTGAAGAAGGTCTTAAATCTATTTCTTTTAAATTTTTAAATTCTTGCATTAATCTTTCTAATTCAGAAGAACTTATACTTTGATATTCATTATTAAAATATGAATCTATATAATTATCAGGAAGTTTTATAATATCAACTTTTGGATTAGTAATTTCTCCTGATAAAATACCCGCTTTATTACTAAATATCTTATGATTATTCTCTGTTGCATATCGAAGTTTTAATAGAGCAGTACGATTAATATTATTTAATTTATAAGGATTATTAACAATACAATCATATCCATCAAATTCTTCTTCTTTTCCTAAAAAGCCTTTTTCTGCTCCTTTAGCTTCTATATAATAATCTATATTTCTAAGAGCATTTTTGTTATAAAGTAAATACTTAATATTTTCATTAGTTAAATCAATATTATAATTTTTAACTTTATTATAGTTATTAACTAATATTTCATTTTTAATAATTAATAACTCACGATTTTTAGCTAATAATTCACTTAAATCAATATTATGTTCTTTCATAAAATCAATATTTTTTGAAAAATTATCAATATGCTCTTTTGATGTTAATATAATTGGAATTGTTGCAATTATATCTTCAATTAAATCTTGTAAATTGTCTTCTTCATCTTTAAAGTTTTCTTTTATAATATTAAAGCATTTTTCTAAATCATCTTTTTTAACAGTTACTACTTTGCTTAAAACTTTGCTGTCTTCTTTTAGAATATCTAAAAGTTCAGTTTCATTTAAATAAGCAAGTGTTTTTTCAATATCAGAAATAGATACATTTTCTATATTTATTTGATCTTTAGAAAGTCCATAATGTTCTAAAATAGAATTTATATCTTGACTAGGCCCGTCTATAGGAGTTTTTGCACTTTCAAGTGGCATAGGATTTGTAATTCCTTTTGATTCTGATTCCATCTCTTTTAATCTTGCATCAATTTTTCCAATAATATCTTCAAGTTCTCTTGTCTCTGGTCCTACTGGTTCAGTTTCTTCTTCATGAGGTTCAGCTAAAGGAGCAACAGGAGTTACTTCTTGTCCTACAGATGGTATTTCTATTTCTTTAGGAAGTTCACTTGCTACTTCCTTAACTGGAGAAATAACATCAAATTTTGGTAAATCAACTTCTAAAGAACTATCATCAGCATTTTTTAAAGATGCTTCAAAGTTAAATTCTTCCTTTGCTTCTTCCTTATTTTCTTCTTGATGTTCATCAGTAAATGATTCATTTTCTGGTGCTACTTCATCATAACTTGGAAAAGTAAGAGGTATTTGATTAGTTGCTTCTAAATTACCAAATTTATCATCATAACTTGGTTCTTCAAAACTAGCTTCTTCTTTAACTTTATTAACTGATTTAGTATCATTATCATTCTCTTCATCATTGTAAATATTGATAGGTTCATAATGAAATTCTGGAACATTTATTTCTTTTAAAGAATATTCGTCTTCTTTAACTGGTTCTTTAACTTCTTTTTGATTATCAAGATAAATCCTTGTATTATATTTTAATAAAAATTCAAATATTCCAACTTTTTCTTCAAGAGGTACATTAGCAAATTCAAGAGAAGAAATTATATCTTCAACTTCAATTACATATAAATTTTCTTCTATTTTAGAAATTATTGTTTGGAAATTCTTTAAACTATTCGTTAAAACAGCCATTTCCGTTTCAGGTAATTTAGATTTACTCTCATTTAAATTAGCTATTATATCTTCTAGACTAGCTTTTTTATTAATCATTTCTTGAATAAGTAATCTAATAGCATTAGCTTGTTCAGATGTTAATTCTAGACTTACTCCTTGTCTTATACCTTGAATTATATACATAATTCCTTGATAGTTACATGTTTTATCTTGAAATACATCAGCAACACTTGGATCAATCATCACAAGTACCTTTTCAAAATCATCATGACTTAAACTATCAAAGTTTAAAATATCGTTAGCTGCAAATATATCAATCTTATCTTGAATATAATTTAAATCCGCTGTATTTTTTTCTAATTCGCTATTAAGATAATTTAAGTTATCAATATTTCTGTTAATAGCATCGATTCTTAATTTTAATATTTTTAATAATTTATCTCGCATTTTCTTCCTCCATTTTTACATCTAATGTATTTAAATTAATTGTTAATACTAAATCTTCTATTTTTATATTCTTTAATAGTAAATTTCTTTCTTCTTGACTTAATTTATCATATTTTTTTTCTTTTAATACTTCTTCTAATAAATCACGATTTTTATATAAGAAACTTCTCAAATTTTCTTTTTTATCTAAAATTCCTAATATTAACACCTGTCCATTTTCTAAAAAAGTATATACTGTTTTAACAATAAATTCAGGTTTTATATAAAGATAAGTTCCTTCATAACAATAATCTGGTAACATCAAATCTTCTTCTTTTTCGATATCTAAAAGATTCTTTAAAATTGGACCTTGATATTCTGGCTTTGATGTTAAAATATATTCTCTTACAAATGACATATCCTTATGCATTAAAAATGTTAGTTTTTGAGTCTTATCAAGACCATGATTTAATTCTTGTTTTTTAAATTCTTCTTCATAATCTAAAAGAGTTGTATATTCTTTATAAATTTTAGCCGCCATTTCATATTCAAATGTTTTAAATAATCGATGAATTTTATTTAAATAATAGTTTTTCTTTCTTTCTATTATTTCCGTATTAGCTTTTCCAAGTAACAGAATTGGTACATTTACTTCTTCTAAAGGCTTATTATCATCTATTAAATAAGCATTTTTTTCTAATATTTTTTTTATATCAGTTAAATTAGTATTACTTATGAAAACACCTTCTGTTTCACTTTTTTTATTATAATTCTTTATGTTGCACTTATTAATATATATTAGAATATCTAATTTATCTGAAGCACTTAATTTTAACCAATCAAGTAGTTTCAAAAATTCATCTGCTTCCGTTATAAAGATACTTTCTTTCTTTAACAACAAATAATACTTATTATACATTTCTTGATGTTCTAATCTAGACTTTTTTATCTCATATTCATATGTTATTTTTTTAGTTAGATTAGTTAAATATGTATAAAAGTTATCCATAAAAGCAAGTGCATCTTTATACTGAGGCATATCTTTCATATCACTGTTTTGACCTTTTAGCAAATATCTTGTTGTTTTATATCTAGCAATCAAAGACTTTGTTTTTTTACCATAAATTTTTATTGTTCTAATAATAAAATCTTGGTCATAGTAGTTTAAGATTTCTAAATATGATTTTTTACCTAATTCAACTAGTTCTTTAAGAGTTTCAACTACTTCTCCTAAAGATTTCATTTCAATTCGGTTTGCATGAATATCTGCTATTTTAGGTTCTATACATTCTAATAATTTGGCCAAACTATTATTCACTAGACACCACTATCCCTTATTATATAATCTATGATACCATAAACTTTTTTTTTAATCAATATTTTCTTGAAGGTTTTTCTAATTAAATTTCTAAAATATTTATCATATTACATAAAATATATTGGAGGTATTATGCCAGTTATTAAATATACAGATAAAGATGTTGATTTACTTGCAAGACTTATGAGAGCAGAAGCATTAGGGGAGGGGAGTTTAGGAATGTTAATGGTAGGTAATGTTGTTGTTAATAGAGCTCTTGCCAACTGTTTAACTTTCAAAGACACAAGAAGTATTCAGGATGTTATTTATCAATCACCAGGAGGTTTTGCTGGTGTTAATAGTCAGTTATTTTATTCAGCAGCTACAGAAAATGAAAAAAGACTTGCTAAAAGAGTTTTAGAAGGAGAATATTATTTTCCAGCAACAAATGCTCTTTGGTTTTATGCACCAGCCGATGATAATCCATGTGTTCCGTATTGGTATGAACAAAAATTAAGTGGTAGATATAAAAATCATTGTTTCTATGAACCTTATCCTGGAACTTGCCAAGAACTTCATTAAAATTTAATACTTACTATTTTTTTGATGATGAGCGTTTCATCATCTTTTTTTATTGAATTTTCTACTCAACATCTTTTTCCCTTTCTCAGTTATATACACAAATTATTTTCAAATCACAAAAAAATGATAACTCATTAAAAAGTTATCACCTTTAAAAGCAAATATCTAAATCTTTATTTAGAATTTTTCTTATTATAAGTATCAAAAGCTTTAAGTATATCAATTGGTAATGCAAAAATTACGGTATTTGATTGGTCACTACTTAAATCATTTAATGTTTCAAGAGTTCTCAAATGAACTGCTATAGGGTTTTCAGCTAATTTAGCTGCTGCTGTTGCAAGATTATTACTTGCTTCAACTTCACCATGAGCTTTCGTAATAACTGCTTGTTTTTCACGTTCAGCTTCAGCAACACGAGCAATAACTCGTTTCATTTCTTCTGGCAAAGATACATCTTTAAGTTCAACATTTTCAACCTTAATTCCCCATGGATCAGTAGCTTTATCAATAATTTCACAAATCTTCTTAGAAATTATTTCACGATTACTTAATAATTCATCTAAACTTACTTCACCAACAGCATTACGCATTGTTGTTTGAGCAAGTTGACTAACCGCATAATAGAAATTTTCAACTTCAAGTATAGCTTTACTAGCATCAAAAATCTTATAATAAATGACAGCATTGATACGAATAGATACATTATCTTTTGTAATAGCATCTTGTTCAGGAACATCAACAGCTTTTGTTCTTATATCAATCTTTCGATATGATTGAAATATAGGAAAAACTAAATGCCAACCTGGATTTAATACTCGACTATATTTACCAAGCGTAAATTTAACTCCTCTTTCATATTCATCAACCTGTTTAATTGATGCAAGAACAATTAAAACAACAACTGCAATAACTACATATAATATTTCCATAGTATACTCCTTTCAATATCTACATTATACCATATTCAAATTCTTTTGTATATATACATTTACATAGACATCAATGTACTTATTTCTATATATTTTCATTAAAATTTACTAATATTGAATAAAAAGAAAAATCATTTACAAAATATTAATATGAAAACAAAATATATAATTAATAAAAATGAATTAGTAATAAATATTGATTTTTTGTATGATATAGGTTTTAAAGATAATAATGTTGATAGTATCTATAAATTTGTTAATAAAATTATTAAGGAAGAAAAAATTAAAATACATGGTAAAAAGATCTTAATTTATGTTAATGGTATTTTTCTTGGTACAATTTATTTAAGTAGTTATTATTTAAAAAAATTTCTAAAGAAAAAACAAAGTATATTGACTAATATTAATAGTTATTTTATACCAAGTTTAATTTTAGAATTATAAAAAATAATCAGAGATTAACTGATTATTTTAAAGATGAAACAGCTGTTGCATTTATTGAATTAGCTATATCTAGTAGTTCTTCAGTATTCATTACATCAGATACTAAATAATATTCAACATTTCCACTTATCCAATTAAGAGAATTATCAGTTACTGCTCCAATCGTATCATTTACAAGCATTGGTTCACCATAAGTTGGAATAACACTAAATTCTTTAGAATAACTAGCAGTTTCTTCAACTAAAGTAAATCCTTTTTCACCTGCAAAAGTTAATATTACTCTTTCACCATCAGTTTTACTAACTTTTTCTTGGTCTTCAAGAACAGTTCCTGTTGGTAAATAAAGTGGATAAATAATATCTTCTAGTGTTGCTGTTGTTTCAGTATTGGTGTTAGCATTTTCATTTGAATTTGAGGAAGTATTACCATCTTTATCTTCAGTAGTTGTATCAGTTGTTGTATCGTTAGTGTTTTTATCACTATTTTCAGTATTACCATTATTAGTATTGTTCGTATTTGAATTAATAATACTATTAACTTCAAAATAAGTTTCATCAAAAGTTGGATTATAATCAATACTTGTAATATTAAAAGTCATTTCAGCTTTTCCTTCTTCATTTAAAACTTCAACTTTTTCTACTAATAAATCTTTAGAAACAGTTACTTTTTGTTTAACTAAATCAGGATTATTAGGATATTCAACAGTACTTGTATAAACATATTTACCATCTTTTTCTTCTTTTGTCATATTAGAGTCAGTATTTAAATCATCAACAATTGAACCAAGTAGATAAATCTGAGAATTATTATATGGCCAATCACTTTGAAATTTAAAACTTTTATTTAAACTTGGTGTTAGAACAAATACTCCATCATCATTTCTTAAAATTACTTGTTCATGATCATTTGATGTATTAACTAGTGATACTTTAAACTTATCTTTTGCCATGTAACTTACAACAACACTATAATTGTAGGAATTATTTTCATTATTAACTTCCAAATTACCACTTAAAGTATAACTATTAAGTTTATTAACTTTATCAGTTAAACTTTTGAAAATATCTGTTGAATTATCTTTTCCACAACCAGTTACTAATAATACCATAAGTATCATTACCAAAATAAATATTTTTTTCATTTTAAAACCCCTTTTTCTTTCTTTTCAATTAATTATATTTAACTAATTTTTAAATATTCATGAATAAATTTAATTATTTTGTTTATGATAGTTAGTGATAGGAGGAATTTATGCAAATATTACAAAAAGTAGCCTTAGTACTTACAATTATTGGAGCAATTAATTGGGGACTAATTGGAATCTTTGATTTTAACCTCGTTGATTCTATATTTGGTACTGCTAGTATTATTAGTAGAATAATCTATAGTCTTGTTGGTATAGCAGGATTAATAAATATAGGCCTTTTATTTACAGAATTTAAAGAAGGAAAATAATACAAAATAATTTTTTGAAATGCTATAAATATATGTATCAAAGTTAGAAATATTAGCATAATATAATATAGACGTTATGTAGTAGTTAAATAGTTATTATGTAGTAAATAACTTGACATTATTAAATCTATATGCTATTATTATAACCGAAAGAGAGATGATTATTTTATGGCTAGTATGACAAGTGCAATTAACATTAATGTAGATACAGAAATAAAAAATGAAGCAACAACTATTTTAAAAGGATTAGGCTTAAATATGAGTACATTTATTAATATGGCTTTAACGCAAGTAGTCAAAAGAAATGGTGTACCTTTTGAAGTAGTAAATCCAACACCTAGTAAAGAAACGTTAGAAGCATTAAAAGAAGTAAATGAAATGATTAATAACCCTGAAAAATATCCTAGATATAATAATTGGAATGACTTGAAAGAGAGTTTATTGTCAGATGATTAGTATAAGTATGAGGTAATTTATTCAGTAAAATTTAAAAAAAGTTTAAAAAAAATTCTAAAACAAGGAAAAAATATTGATGAATTAAAAAATGTTATCGATAAACTAGCATTTAAAGAAGAACTAGATCCAAAATATAGAAACCATAAACTAATAGATGACAAAAACTATAAAAATTGTTGTGAGTGTCATATAAGACTGGATTGGCTATTAATTTATCAATACAACGATAACGAGTTATTGCTTTTATATGAATACAGGAAGTCATAGTGATTTATTTAACTAATAGAGGATTTAAACCTCTTTTTTTAAGACAAGATAAAAATACAAAAAGTAATAAAGTATTTTAAAGTTTGCACCCAACAAAAAAGAATTGATATAGAAATTACTCATTTCTCATCAATTCTTTTATTTTATCTAAATTCTATTAAACTATAACCATGTTTATAATGAATAAGATAAATGAAATAACAAATAATGCTATAAATAACACCCATGAACTTTTTAACCAATCTTTGTATGATACTTTTAAGTAAGTTATAACACTAAGTAAAACGAAACTAGTTGGTGCTATAAAATATGTTAAACCATGCATACATTGAGAGATAAAGGCTATAAGTGGATAGGTTGATATATCCGTAACTAAAGTCTTAACATAAGGTATTAGCATATCAGCTGTATAACGAACATCAACACTGAAAATACTAGATACTAAATATGAGAACGAATATGTGATAGCATTGAATCCATTTGTTAAAGTTAAAAGTGGATTTAATATTTTTAATATTACAGGGCTATAAGTTGTTGAAACTAGGAAGAAATAAGATACTGTTACTAAAACAGCTCCTAGAGCAAACTTTTTAGCTCCTTCTTTATATCCTTCAAAAACTTCATTTGGTTTAATACGATAAATAATTGCTAAAACAATTGTTGCTAAGAATATAAATGTTGAGAATATAATCATCGTTTGAAGTTCCATAGAAGTCCAATGTCCAAGTCCAATTGAAGCACCTGATGAACTTGTTTGAATTGCAGTTCCTAAAATTCTTGCAAAAATTGGATAATCACCGATTTTAACAGCCATTACTGCTTCATGGAATTTATCAAATATATCAATATTGAAAGCTCCACTATAATCGATTGCACCAAGTATCATTAAGACTATAATTAAATCAAAAATAACAATAGCTGGCCAAATTCTTCGATGTTTTCCTTTTTTTGTTTTTAAATCATATTTTTCAGCAATTAATTCTTTGTCAGTATCTTTCTTAATATCTTTATGTTTAATTCTTAACATAATATATAAAGTAGAAACTGCTATTCCAATTATTAATATAGCTATCTTAAACCAAATTAAATCTGAATAATTAGTATCCAAATAACTAGCAAAGATACCAGCAACATTTGATGCAAATAAACTACCCATAATACCTACTGTTATAGAACTTAAATAAGTTAATGCTACTGTAACTTTATCATATCCCATCAATAATATAATTGATGCTATAAGTGGTAACACAAATATAAGTTCATAACAGAATCCACAAAATGCAATAATTACTGATAAAAGAGTTATAATTGTTGCAAAAAAGACATATTCCTTTCCTTTAAATAATTTAGCAATTTTATCACTTATTTTCCTGAATGCTCCAGTTTGCTCAAATACACCATAAAATGCTCCAACAATCAAAAGATAAATTCCGATATATCCAAAACTTAATGCTGCTATCATTAAATTATAGAAAATATCAAATATACCCATTGGATAACGAATATCTGTTTGAAAAGTTTGCATTGATGTATCAAAGTAACCTATTGGAAAAATCCAAGTAAGTAAAACTGTAATAAACATTGCAATCAATACTACCTTTAATGTGTTATTCTTTTTCATTTTGACCTCCCAATATAATTATATAATAAAAAAATAAATAAAAGCAACTTATTTCACAATAATTACACATTAAATTTAAAAAAAATAAATATATTAGAAATAATTACTAATATTAATAATAAGGTGATAAGATGAATAAAAAGATTGTTTTAATTGGAGTTGGAAACGTAGGAGCAAGTTATGCTTATGCACTTTTAAATCAAAGAACGCCAGTTAATGAATTAGTTTTAATTGATGTTAATAAAGATAAAGCTTTAGGAGAAGCTATGGATTTGAATCATTCTTTAGCTTTTGCACCCTCTAAAATGAAGATTAGAGTAGGGGATTATAAAGATGTAGAAGATGCCAATATTGTTTGTATAACAGCAGGAAAAAATCAAAATAAAGGAGAAAGTAGAATAGAACTTTTTAATATAAATAAAAAAATTATTGAAGAAATTGTTGATAACGTTATGAAATATAATTTTAAAGGAATATTTTTAATTGCTACTAATCCTTTAGATGCTATAACCAAAGTTGTCTATGACAAAGCTAAAGTTAAAGAGAGTAGGGTGATTGGTTCTGGAACTTCTCTTGATACATCACGCCTTCGTTTTCTAATTGGTGAAAAGTTAGAAATTAATCCAGAAAATGTCCATGCTTATGTAATAGGTGAACATGGTGATAGTGAATTTGTTCCATGGAGTAATGCAACGATTGGTCTTAATCCCATTAAAAATTATTTAAACGAAAAAGAACTTGAAGATATTTATCTTGAAGTTCGAGATTCTGCGTATGAAATTATTAACAAAAAAGGATTCACGAATTTTGGAATTGGTGTTTGTCTAGTAGAAATAACCAACGCCATTTTAGGTGATGAGAATACTATATTAACAGTATCTTGTTATAATAAAGAACACAATATCTTTATAAGCACTCCAGCAATTATCCACCAAAATGGTGTAAAAAAATTAATTGATTTAAATTTATCCACTAAAGAAAGTGAATTATTTTTAAAATCAATTAAAGCAATTAAAAATGTATATTAAATTTAAAAAATTATTCACAAAAATGTGGATAATTTTATTTTGTCTTTTCTCTCTCTTTTTCTTTTTGATAAACTTTTAAACCTAATTCTAAAGCTAATAATAATATTTTATCTTTTTCTGAAATTTTATCTTCATTATCTAAACTTCTCTTATCCCACTTAGATGCATCTAAATTATCAGCAGCATAGAAAAAGGTAAAAAAATCTTTATCACGAAATTTACTAACTGCACTCATAGCAGAGGATTCCATTTCAACTGAAATACAGCCTTGTTCTTTTCTTTTTAAAACTTTATTTCTTGTTTCTCTATATGGTGTATCTATTGTCCAAGTTTTTCCTTCTACATAACTATAATTATGTTTTTTTAATAGTTCAATAAATTCTTCTTTATATTTTTCATTAATAGATATTTCATCACTAGCAGCCATATAATGATAACTTGTTCCTTCATCTCGCATTGCACTAGTTGGTATAATTATTGCTAAATCTTCAATTCGACTATCAAGAACTCCACATGTTCCAAACATAATTAATTTTTCTAAACCCATGACTAAAGCTTCTTCATATTCAACTACACAAGCAGGAGCTCCAACTCTTGACATATAAAGAGCAAAATCAACACCTTTATAATTAATTTTATAAACAGGTATCATTCCATTAGCACTATGTAAATAAGCAATTATTTCATGAGGATTTCTTTCTATATAATTATCAATTATATTACGTGCAAAACAAGTAATACCAATTTTAGGAAAATTTGGAACAACACGCTCAATCTCAAATGGGTCAAACGTTGATTCTTTATTTTCATCAAAATCTTCTAATAACATATTAATCTCCTTTTTAATTTATTAATCTATATAAATATCTCTAATTGATTTTCTATTATATCATTAACGTAATTTATTAGCAAATTTATTATAATCTGTTAATTTAAATATGAAGTGCAACACTTCATAATTGAAAAAGACACATGAATAGTCTATAATATCTTTTCGTCAAA
>CANRJE010000014.1 GCA_947630865.1 uncultured Bacilli bacterium
TTATCATATTCAGCAACTAAAGGAACCAATGTAAATACATACACTATAACAGTAAAACCAGATGGAAATCATAGATTTTCAGATGATGCTGCAAGTAAGACCTTAAGTTGTAAAATAACACAAAAACCAGTAACAATAACAGCTAAAGCTCAAACAATAACCTATGGAGGAAGTATAACGCAAGGAGCTGCACAAGTAACAGCAGATGGCTTAGTAGGAGGTCATAGTGTAACAGCAGTAAGTTTAGCTGCGTCAACTCCAAATGTACCAGGAGGAACAATTACACCAAGTGGAGCCACGATAAGTGTAAGTTCAACAAATGTAACAGCAAATTATAGTATATCGTATAAAACAGGAACCTTAACAATCAATAAAGCAACAGTTAGTGGACCAGGAAGTTGTGCAAATAAAACTTATACTGGAGGAGAACAGACAATAGTAACCACAGTAGGAGGATTATCATATTCAACAACTAAAGGAACAGATGCTAATACTTATACAATAACAGTAACGCCAGATGGAAATCATAAATTTTCAGATAATGCAGCAAACAAAACATTAAGTTGCAGTATAGCAAAGAAAACAGCAACAGTAACATGGCCATCACCTGGAACATATACCTATAATGGAAGTGGACAAGGGCCAACACCTACTGTATCATCAGGAATAGCAAATGAAACAATAACCTTGACAGTAAATAAACCAACAAATGCAGGAACTGGTTTAAAAACAACAATAAGTATAGATAAAGTAACTGGAGGACGAGCAAATAAAAATAACTATACATTATCAAGTACAGAAAGTGCTACTTATACAATTAATAAAGCAACACCTACATTAAATTTAAATGAAACAAGTGGTAGTTTTGCTTTTAATGCAAGTAAATCAATCACGGCAAGTGTATCTCCAAATATAACTGGAACATATGGAGCATCTTCAAATGCAACAGGTAAAGCAACAGTAGGTGTATCAGGCTCAACTATAAATATAAAAGGAGTATCACCTGGAATAGCAACAATTACAGTTACGTTCACATCAACAAATTCAAATTATAATAATCCTGCAAGTAAAACATATAAAGCATCGGTTTTGGCTGTAGCTTCAGCTGATTTTATTAAAAATACTCTAGGAACTAGTGGTGGTATAACAGGGGTAACTGAAAATAACACAGCGACAACAGACAAATCCGCTGCAGTTAGAGAATATAGATATGTTGGTCCTTCAGTTAATAATTATATATATTTAAGTAATATCGATCCTAAAACAAATAGTGAAGTAAAAGAAAAATGGCGAATTATTGGATTGTTTGATACTCACTATGTTAAAGTAATAAAAGATACTTCCTTAACTGCAGACTATTTACCTGCCAATTATGTATATGGAGGTGTTACTTATGACATAAAAGATGGAAACACTAATCGTGTTTATTGGGATAAAAGTTCTGCCAATCATGAAACAGCAGATTGGTCTCAAGCTGGACTATATCATTATTTAAATGGAACAACAGATTCTTCTGGTAATAAAGGATATAAGAGTTTTTTATCATCTAAAACTTTAAGTATGATAACTACTAACCTGTATTATCTTGGTAGGGTTAAAAATAATAATGTCTCAGATCCAGCTGATACTCCAATAACAGCATATAAACATGAAAGAGCAACTAATTGTTCTGCAACGCAATCAACAAATACTACTGACGCTGCACTTGCTGCTAATGAAGATTGTAAAGTATGGGCTGGAGCTGCTACGTACGTTACTGATTATGTAGGGTTAGTTTATCCAAGTGATTTTGGCTTTTCTTTTCTTGAAAAATATTGGAATACTGATATGGGATATTCGAAAAAAAACTTTGTAGCTGCTGATGGCTGGCTTATTTACGATTATACTTGGAGTTTAACGCCTATGGAACGTTTTGCATTGAGTGCTAAATCTATTAACGGTAATGCTCTTGGTAGCAACGGGCAACTTAGTTTAGACGCTTGTACTAGTTGCTTGGATTCAACTTCGAGGGAGGTAAACCCAGTCGTTTATTTATACAGTCCTTGGACATATATTGGAGGAGGTAATGGCACATCTTCTTCTCCTTATGAATTGTTAGGTTCTGCTAGTTTCGGTTGTCGTTCAAGCCTTTATTATAATGGTTCTGCTCAAACCTTAGCTTCTATTTCTCATGGTACAATAACGTCAAGTAACACAGGAACTGCTATTGGAAAGTATCAAATTACTGCTAAAGCAGATGATGGTTATGTATTTTCAGATGGAAGTGTAGAAAGAACTTTAAGCTGCACTATTGGAGGTGCTTATCCAATAAGTGTTGACCATACAGGAATATCTTCTTCCGATAAAATGATAACATTATCTACTAAAAGAACTACCCTAATCCCTAGATTTGCAAGTGCTTCTGCTTATAGAACTTTTTGTCAATCTTCTTCAAATGTTGTAAGTGCTAGCGATAGTAATAGTAGGGGGTATTGTAATATCATTTACGCTAGGACTTCTGGAAATATTACTATTAGTAATCAATTGAAAATTCTAACGCCAAGTAAAGTTACTCTTTCAGTTTATAATAGATATACTACTTCTGGCTATCCTCAAATAAGGAGTGTATCCTCAACAGTAAGTGACTTAAATAATGTTCCAGTTGGACCTTTACCAATAACAATATCTTTCTCTGCTAGTAGATCAGCAACTTATTCTAACGCATCAGGTGTACAAATTCAGATAACTCCATACGATTTAACCAATTATCATGCTGATACACTATATATTAATTTTAAACTTGGATATGTAATTGGTGATAATACAGGCTTTGATGTTGGAAATAAAGATGGTCCAGAAATATTTGAAGAAAGCAAAGGAGGTGATGAAAATACCACCAAGGTAGCAAGTATAGGAAGTTGTAATAAATTAGAATATAATGGAGAAAATCAGATACTTGCATCAGGAGGAAAGAATATAACTTATTTAAATAATGAAGGAAAAGATGCTGGAACTTATACAGTAACAGCAAAAGCAAATGATGGCTATTTCTTTAATGATGGAACAACTAGTAAAACATTAAGTTGTACAATAGAAAAGAAAGCGGTAACCGTAAATTATTCTAATACAGAGATTAAATATACAGGAAGTGATGTTAGTCCTATAGCAACAGCTTATGATGTAAATGGGGAAAAGATGGAATTAGAAACAACAAAAGAAAGTACTATAGGAAATCATACAAGTGTTACAACAATGAAAGATGTAAATAATAATTATACATTAAGAAATACAGTAGTAGATTATAAAATAGTAGATGGAGAAGTAAAAGAAGAGGAAGAGATAAAGACTACTTATAAAGTAAATTATTATTTAATGAATCAAGATATGAAAAATTATAGTTTGGTTAAAAGTGATATATTTGATAGTGAAGTAGGAGATGTTGTAAAACCTAAGGTATTAGAATATAGTGGATATATAAGTCCTAAAGAAATAGAAATTAAAATAGTAGAAGGAGAAAATGTTATTAACTACTACTATGATAGGGAAAAATAAAAAGATAAGAAAAAGTTTAACTCTTAAATTTTGATATTTGAGAGTTTCTTTTCTTTTTTATTATTTTTTGTTATAATACAAATGATTTGGAAGTGGTTATATGAAAATCAAATATAATTTATTAAAAGAAGAAAAAGAAACAAAGGCAAGACTTGGAACTATTGAAACTAATTATGGAACTTATGATACTCCAATGTTTATGCCAGTTGGAACAAGAGCATCAGTTAAAGGATTATCACCAGATGAACTTTATGATTTAAAAGCTGGAATTATTCTTGCTAATACTTATCATTTATGGTTAAGACCAGGAGAAGATTTAATTAATGAAGCAGGTGGTCTTCATAAATTCATGAATTACAAAGGACCTATTTTAACTGATAGTGGTGGTTTTCAAGTTTTTTCTCTTGCAAGACCTAAAGATATCACGGAAGAAGGAGTTAAATTTAAAAGTCATATTGATGGTACTAAATTATTTTTAACTCCTGAAAAATCAATTGAAATTCAAAATAAACTTGATAGTGATATTGCCATGTCATTTGATGAATGTATTCCTTATCCAGCAACTTATGAATACTCAAAAGAATCTGTTCTTAGAACTTTAAGATGGGCTAAACGTGGAAAAGATGTTTTTAATAATCCAAGACAATCTCTTTTTGGAATTGTTCAAGGTTCTGATTATGAAGATTTAAGAAAATTATCGGCCGAGGAACTTTCTAAAATGGATTTTGATGGTTATTCAATTGGTGGAACTAGTGTTGGTGAAAATAAAGAAACGATGTATAGAATGGTTTCTTATTCAACAAAATATTTACCTAAAGATAAAGTTAGATATTTAATGGGAGTAGGAGACCCTATTGATATTATTGAAGGTGTTATAAGAGGTGTTGATATATTTGATTGTGTTTTGCCAACTAGAATTGCAAGACATGGAAATGCTTTTACAAAATATGGAAAAATTAATTTAAAAAATAGTAAATTTAAACATGATTTTACTAAACTTGAAGATGATTGTGATTGTTATGCTTGTAAAAATTTTACGAAAGCCTATATTAGACACTTAATAACACTTGATGAAATGTTAGGAGCAAGACTTTTATCAATTCATAATATTAGATTTTTAATTCGTTTAACTGAAGATTTAAGAGAATGTATCAAGAATGATAATATATTAGAATATAAAGAAAAATTTATTAAAAACTATTATGGTGATATAGATTATTTAAGTAAAAAAACAACAGGGCAAGGTGATTAAATGCAAGTTATAGATAAATTAACTAAGGAAAATTTAGATATTGTAAAAGAAGAAATAAAAAATAATAACTTGGTAATATTTCCAACAGAAACAGTATATGGAATAGGTGCTAATGCTTTAAGTAGTTTAGCCGTTTCCAAGATTTTTGAAGTTAAAACAAGAGCTAGAAATAATCCTTTAATCGTGCATTTAAAAGATAAAAAGGAAATTGAAAAATATGCTATAATCGAAAATGAAATAGAAAAAAAATTAATTGATACTTTTATGCCAGGACCTTTAACTTTAATCTTAAAGAAAAAAGAAATAATACCAGATGTTGTAACAGCTAATTTAGATACAGTTGGAATTCGTATTCCATCTAACCCTATTGCTCATGAATTTTTAGATTATATTGATTATCCAATTGCTGCTCCTAGTGCTAATATATCAAGTCGTCCAAGTGGTACAAAAGTTGAAGATATAAAAATGGAATTTGATAACTTAGTTAATTATATAATAGATGGAGGAGAATCTAAAATTGGTCTTGAGTCAACAGTTGTAAAAGTAATTAATGAAGTTCCAACTATTCTAAGACCTGGTTATGTAACTAAAGAAGATATCATAAAAACTATTGGAGTTTGTGAAGTTTCTCCTCATGTTTTAAAAGAAGTAGATAAAAATACTAAAGTAGAAAGTCCGGGAATGCTTTATAAACACTATGCTCCAAAAACTAAATGTCTTCTTTTATACAGTAATAATATTGATAAACTTAAAGAATTAATTGAAAAAAATAAAACCGAAAAAACAATTATTTTAGGAAGTAAAAAATTAGAAAAAATATCTTGTTATAAATTTATAAACTATGGTGATACTTTAGAAGAAATATCTCATAATCTTTTTTCCTTATTAAGAAAATGTGATACCTATTATGCTGATTTAATAATTATTGAAGGAGTAAAAAAAGAAGGACTAGGTTTAGCAATTATGAATAGACTAATTAGAACTTCTAGTTTCAATTATCAAGAGTTATGAAAATAATTAAATATCAAAAATCAGGAAAAAAGAAATATCGTGTTTATTTTTCTAATGGAAAAAGTTTACTTTTATATGAAGATGTTATTTTAAAATTTGATTTACTACTAAAAAAAGAAGTAAAAGATTTATCAAGTTTAATAACATATAATGAAAAATATGAGTTATATGATAAAACTTTAAGTTATATTAATAAAAAACTTCGAAGTGAAAAAGAAATAAGAAAATATCTTGAGAAATATACAGATGATAATAATTTAATTGAAGAAATAATTAAATCTTTGAAAGAAAAAGGTTTTTTAAACTCTAATTTGTATATAAAAAGTTATGTTCATGATAGAATTTATTTAAGTTTAGATGGTCCAATTAAGATAAAAAATGATTTAGAAAAACTAGGGTTTAGGGAAGAAGATATAAATAATGAATTAGAAATATTTGATGAAGAATTAATTAAAGAACGAATATTAAAATATCTAAATAAGCAACAAAAAAGTAATAAAAAAAGTTTATATGTTTTTAAAAATAAAATGTTATTAAATTTAGTTGGACTTGGTTATTCAAGATATGATATTTTAAAATATTTAGATAATATAAAAGTAGATGATAATAATTTAAAAGAAGTAGAAAGAGAAAAATTAAGAAAAAAATATGAAAAAAAGTATAAAGGATATGAATTAGAGTTAATTATTAAAAAAAAGCTATATGAAAAAGGATTTCGTGATTAAAAAAGATTAAATTGCTCTAAAATGTTTCTATTTAATCTTTTTTTTGATACAATAAAAATTGTGGTGAAGTATGAGTAAAATAGAAGTAATGAGTGAAGATTTAGCTAATAAAATTGCAGCTGGTGAAGTTGTAGAAAAAACAATGAATGTTGTTAAAGAATTGGTTGAAAATTCAGTAGATGCTAATGCTAGTATTATAAAAGTTGAACTTATTGATAGTGGAGTTAAACAAATAAAAGTAACAGATGATGGAATAGGAATGGATAAAGAGGATAGTATCTTAGCTTTTTCAAGACATGCAACAAGTAAATTAAAGTCTCTTGATGACCTTTTTAATATTAATTCGTTAGGATTTAGAGGAGAAGCTCTTCCTTCAATTGCTAGTGTTTCAAATGTTACCTTAAAAACAAGTAATGGGAAAACCGGTACAATTGTTGAAGTTGAAGGAGGAAAGATTAAAGAAGTTAAATCATGTGATTTGAAAAAAGGAACAACTATAACTGTTGAAAATTTATTTTATAATACTCCTGTTCGTTTAAAATATTTAAGAAGTTTATATACAGAACTTGCAAATATTTCGGATTATTTAAATAAGATGGCCTTATCATATCCTAATATTAAATTTATATTGATAAATAATGATAAAGAATTATTAAATACAAGTGGTAATGGAGATTTACTTAAAACAATTTCTAATATCTATGGTGTTGAAGTTGCTAGTAAAATGCTTTTTATTGAAGGAGAAAATGATGACTTTAGAATAAGTGGTTACATTTCTTATCCAGAGTTAACTAAAGGTAATAGAAGTAGTATGACTTTACTTGTAAATAATCGTGTTGTTAAAAATAATGATATTAATAAATGTATATTAGAAAGTTATCATACTTATATTCCTAAAGATAGATGTCCTTATGTAGTTTTAAATATTGAAATTGATCCATTTTTAGTTGATGTAAATGTGCATCCTACCAAAATGGAAGTAAAATTTTCGAAACTTCCAGATTTACTTTCTTTAATTTATCAAGTTATTAGTAAACGATTGAGTGTAAAAACCTTAATTCCTAAAGCTATTAAAGAAAATATAGAAGATAATTATTATGAAGATAAAGTTAATTATGAAGTAAATAGTAATTTATATAATTATAGTAGTACACCTAAATATTCAGATGAAGTTGAAACAGAAAAGAAAGAGATAGAAGAAATTAAATTTGATTTTGATACTAATAGTCAAGAAAAAGTAGAAGATGAAGAGATAGAAAATCAAGAAGATCCGCGTATTAAAGATATGTATCCAATAGGAATTGTTCATGGAACTTATATTATATGTGAAAACTCTGATGGTATGTTTATAATTGATCAACATGCAGCAGCTGAGAGAATTAATTATGAAAAATATTATCATGCTTTAAGTACGCATTCTAAAAATACTATTGATGTTTTAATACCTTATAAAATAGAATTACCAAGTAATGAATATTTAATTTTAGAAAGAAATTTTTCTATACTAGATAGATTGGGATTTAAATATGAAGAATTTGGAACTAATACGTTAATTATTAGAAGTCACCCAACTTGGTTACCAAAATATGCACCACTTGAAGCAATTAAAAAAATAATTGAAGTAATTGTTAATAATGAAGATTTTGATGAGGATAAATTTAATGAAAAAGTATCTATTACTTTAGCATGTAAAATGAGTATTAAAGCAGGTGATGTTATAACAATGCCAGATATTACGTATTTAATAGAAGAATTAAGAAAAACTAAAAATCCTTTCACTTGTCCTCATGGTAGACCAACAATTATTGCTTATACAAAATATGATTTAGAAAAATTGTTCAAACGAGCAATGTAGGAGGTTTTATGAATTATGATGCTGTAAAGAATAACTTAAAAGCACTTAAAAATTGTTCTTCAATAGCTATTTTAAGTGATATTCAAAAAGAAAGTGATGAGACAATCACTTTAAAAAAAATAAATTCTGAAATTAGAAAAAAAAGACAATTAAGACTTTTAATATTAAAAAGCTTTCGTAATGATTTAGAAAAATTTATAAGGAGAGATGATCCTTCTATTTCCTTTGATGAAAGAAAGTTATTTGAAAATGGCTATTTAGCATTGGATTTTTTAGATGATGATAAAGTATCGCATTGTCTTTTTCAAGATGATGGTAATATCAATAGTGCTTTTAATTTTTATAGTACAAATATGACTAGAGTTATAGAAAATATTAAACCTTATATAAGAAATATAATGGATTTTGAAAAAGAAACATCTCTTTTAGGAAATAACTTTTATGATTATATATATGCTATTGTTTCAACATCTCTTTCTAATTTTCGTTTTGTAATAAGTGGAGATGGTGTTAATATTTCTAAAAGTGATTTGTTAAATGCATCTTTAACAACTGATGAGTATGATAAAATTATGCATTATTTTGCTTATCATTATAGAAGAATTTTAGAAAAAATATTAGTATATGATGATACAAGCTTAGATACTTATCGAACTAATTTATCAAAAGATAAAGCTTTAACAATTTATCGAGGTCAAAAATGAAAATAGTAGTAATAATAGGACCAACAGGAGTTGGTAAAACGAAATTAAGTATCAGTTTAGCTAAGAAATTAAATGCTGTTATTATGAATGCTGATAGTATGCAAGTTTATCGTGATTTAAATATTGGAACAGCAAAAATTAAAGAAAGTGAAAAAGAAGGTATTAAGCATTATTTATTTGATATAGCTGATCCAAGGGAAGATTATAATATTTATAAGTATCAACGCGATGGAAGAATTTTATTAGATAAGTTTCAAAAGGAAAATCAAAATGTAATTATTGTTGGAGGAAGTGGACTTTATATAAAAAGTTTACTCTATGATTACCGTTTTCAAGAGGAAAATACATATAATGATTTTCAAAAAATGTCCAATGCTGAAATTTTAGAAGAGATTAAAAAACATCATGAAACGGATATACATATTAATAATCGTAAAAGATTAGTTAGAGAGTTAAATAAAATATTAAATCATAATGAAATTAAAAGTGATATTCATAAAAAATTATATGAATTTAAAGCCATTGGTTTAACTATTGATAGAAATAAACTTTATGAAGTTGTTGATAAAAGAGTTGATATGATGGTTAAAGAGGGATTAGTTGATGAAGTAAGAGGATTACATCGAAGAGGTTTATATACAAAAGCTATTAAAACTGGAATTGGTTATAAAGAAATTTATAAATATTTAGATGGAGAAATTTCTTTAGAAGAGGCAATTGAACTTGTTAAAAAAAATACAAGACATTTTATAAAAAGACAATATACATTTTTTAAACATCAAATGAAAGTTAATTGGATTACAGTTAATTTAGAAAATTTCAATGAAACTATCGAAAAAGCATTAAAAATTATTGAAAAATAACCATTTATATCAATTTTTTTTCTTGCTTTTTTTTGTATTTTGAATTAAAATACAGAGCTAAAGCGAAGGGTGATAAAATGGGGTATCAAGATTTGATTTCTAAATTAAATTCTTTAATTAATTGTAATAAGAATAATGATGGTTATATAGAAACTTTAGGTATTACGGGAGATAATTATATAGAAAAAATTACATTGTTAAAACATGTTTTAGAAAATGTTTATTTATGCTTTAATAAAGATGATTTAATTGTTGGTATTTATGACACTAAAATTAAAAAATTTATACCTTGTCATCAAACAAGTTATATTATAGAAAATAATGTAATAGTTTTTAAAAATACAAAAAAGTTTTCAGATGATAGAGATTCTTATAAAGATTTTCCTGTATTAAATAGAATATATTTTTCTCTTTATAATGCTTTAAATGGTGAATATATAAAAGATAATAATTTTTATTCGGAAGTTGCTTATAGTTCTATTCCTAAAAACATGGATTTAAATTATAATCATAATGGATTACGTATCAAAAAAGGAGTAATTTTTTTAGGAAGTGATGAAAATCAAGTACGTCTTATTTATGATACAATGACAAATACAAAGTATTGGAATTTTAAATTTTATGATGTTCGTGAACCAATTGTTAAATTATATAATAAAGAAAAAGAAGTAGGGGAAGAGTTAACTCATGTTTTTGATTTTTCAAGTAGAAAAATATATCCTTGTTATCCTGTTTATAAAGACGATCTAAAAGTAATTTTTAAATCTTTCTATTATTATATTAAAGATGGTAGAAAAATTTATTTTCATGAAAACTTCAAAAGTGAATATAAAAGATTTTCTAATTATAATATAGTTTATTTATATAATGAAGATAATGAGATAAAAGTAACTTTTTTATTTGATGATAGTTTTAGATTTACTAGAAAGTATTTAGGTGAAGTTAAAGAACTTTTGCCTTCTAAAATAGAAATTAAAGATTTTTCATATGATAGATTTTATCTATTTGATAGTGAACTTTATGTTTTAGATGATACTTATTTTAAATCTTCAGAGTATCCTTTTGTAAAATATTCATCACTTCAAAAAACAACAGAAAAAACAAGAAACTATTATTCTATTTTTTCATCTGATGAGTTAAAAATATATGGTGTAAAAGATGAAGAAGATGATAAATTAGTAATATACTGTGAATATAAAATACAAGATAGAGAAAATAATTTTCAAGTACAAAAAGAGATTTTAGGTAGGTATGACTCTTATACAATAAGGAATAATTTTTTATATTTATATCAGAAAGAACAATTGGATTCTATTTATGATTTAGATGATAAAAAGTTAAGAAAATGTTTTAGATTACCTATAAAAGATAGTTATTCATATAAATTAGAAAATTTATATTTTGCATATGGCTTAGGTTTAAAATTAATTAATTTAGATAACAATTTTGATTATTATTATAAAAAGATAGGAGAATTTACGGCTTTAGTATTAAAAGAAGATAATGAGGTTATAGCAACAATTTTATTTAAAGATGATTTTTCTTTTGCTAAAGTTTTTCTTGGAGAAATAATAGAACTTTCTAATGAAATAAAAAAAGAACTTGGAATTTCTTTATTAGAGAGAGTTTATTATTTACCTAGGTTTAAAAATCTTTGCTATTTGAAAGATATAAATATAGAAACAAATGATAGTTTAAGTATGTATCTAAGTCCTTTTGTAGAAATACCTTTTACATATGAAAATATAGATAATCTTTTAGATTTAAGAAAAAAATAATTAAAAAATAACTGGAAAGTCTTTAAAATAAAGGCTTTTTTTCTTTCACAAAAATTTCACAAAAAAAATTAGCACTCTCTGTTGACAAGTGCTATTTTTAGTGCTATGATAAGTTTGTATTTAAGAAAGGAAGACATTATGAAGAAAAAAGAATTTAAAGCAGAATCAAAGAAATTATTAAATTTAATGATTAATTCTATTTATACGAATAAAGAAATATTCTTAAGAGAACTAATCTCTAATTCAAGTGATGCACTTGATAAGTTACATTATGTATCTTTAACAAATGCAAACTTAAAAGTTAAAAAAGATAAACTTGAGATTCGTCTTGAAACCGATAAAGAGAAAAGAACTATCAAGGTAATTGATAATGGAATTGGTATGACCAAAGAAGAACTTGAAGAAAATCTTGGAACAATTGCTAAAAGTGGTTCAGAACTTTTTAAATCAGAAAATGATGATAAAAAGAACATGGAAATCATTGGACAATTTGGTGTAGGTTTTTATTCTAGTTTTATGGTTGCTAATAAAGTAAGTGTTTTAAGTAGAAGTATTAATTCTGATAAAGCTTATTTATGGGAATCTGAAGGAGAAGCAGGTTATACAATTGAAGAAGCCGAGAAAGATGAACCTGGTACAATCATTACTTTATATTTAAAGGAAAATACTGATGATAATAACTATGATGAATTTTTAGAAGACTATACAATTTCAAGAATTGTTAAAAAATATTCTGATTACATTAAATATCCAATTAAAATGGAAGTAGAAGAAGAAGAGGAAGATAAAGATAAAAAGAAAGTTAAACATAAACATGAACATATTTTAAATAGTATGACTCCTATTTGGAAAAAGAAAAAGAAAGATGTTAAAGATGAAGATTATAATAACTTTTATACTGATAAATTTTATGATTATGAGAAACCTTTAAAAGTTATTAAAAGTGAAGTTGAAGGTTTAACAAGTTATGATGCTCTTTTATTTATTCCATCTCATGCTCCATATAACTATTACACAAAAGAATATGAAAAGGGATTAATGTTATATTCTAAAGGTGTTATGATTATGGAAAAATGTGCTGATCTTCTTCCCGATTACTTTAGTTTTGTAAAAGGTGTTGTTGATAGTTTAGATATCGAACTTAATATTTCAAGAGAGACAATGCAACAAGATAAACAAATTAAACTTATTGCTAAAAGTTTAGAAACGAAAATTAAAAAAGAACTTGAAAGCATGTTAAAAGATGACCGTGAAAACTATGAAAAATTCTATGAAGCCTTTGGTGAACAATTAAAATATGGAATATATTCAAGTTATGGTATGAATAAAGAATTACTACAAGATTTATTACTTTTCTATTCATCAAAAGAAGAAAAATTAGTAACTTTATCTGAGTATCTTGAAAGAATGGAAGGAGATACCATATACTATGCAAGTGGTGAAACAACTTCTAAAATTAAAATGTTACCAAATGTTATAAATGCTATGGATAAAGATAAAGAAGTCTTATTCTTAACTAATTATTTAGATGAATTTGTTATAAAAACAATTGGAACTTATCATGATAAAAAATTCCAAAATGTGTCTGATGCTAATTTTGATTTATCAAGTGATTCTGAAAAAGAGGAAATTAAGAAAATTAATGAAGAATCCAAAGATATGTTTAAAGTTATGAAAGAAGAATTAGGTGATAGTGTTAAAGATATAAGATTTACTAATCGTTTAAAAAATCACCCTGTTTGTTTGATAACTGATGGAGAAGTTTCAATTGAGATGGAAAAAGTTTTAAATGCTATGCCAAATGGTGATAGTGTTAAAGCTGAAAAGATTTTGGAAATCAATGAATCCCATCCAATTAGTCAAAAGTTAAAAGATTTATATAAAGCTGGAGATATAGATAATATTAAAAAATATACAAAAGTTTTATATTCTGAAGCAAGATTAATTGAAGGATTAACTGTTGATGATCCAACTGAACTTTCTAATTTAATTTGTGAAATAATGAGTAAATAATAAAAATTTAGGTAATATAATAAAAGGAGAGTGATAAATATGTTACCAAGTAGATTTTTATATGATATATTAGATGATACTAATATGAAAGGAATGGATGCTGATGTCTATCTTAAAGATGGTGTTTACCACATTGAAGTAGATGTTCCTGGTTTTAAGAAAGATGAAATTAAAATTGAATGTCATAAGGGAACAATAAACATCAAAGCCGAAAAAGAAGAGGAAGAAAATGACGAGACTAAAAAATATATTCGTCATGAAAGAAAATATAAAAACTTTGAAAGATCTTTCTATTTTGGCGATATAGATGAAGATAATATTAAAGCTGAATTTACTAATGGAACTCTTCATCTAAGTGTTCCTGAAAAGGCTGAAGTTGCTAAAAAACAAATTAGTATTGATTAAAAATATTGATTAGAGAAAATGCCATTTTGGTGTTTTCTTTTTTTGATATGAAAAAAAGTGAACAAAGTTCACCTTGAAATATTCCTAAATTCTTGTTACAAAAAGGTATTTAGTTTAGATTAGGATTTTTTCCTGTAACACTAGCTTTTAAATTATGAAAAGAAAATTCTTTACCAAAAGAAACCTTTGTATCGGCTTTAGAAATAATTCTTCCTTCTTTAAATTTACTTTTACTAAAAGATATTTTGAATATTTTATTACGACAACTAGAGTTAATAATAATTTCTCTTAAATTAGAAGGTAATAGAGAAGACTTTTCTAGATTATTAAGTTCAGCCTCTTCAAAATTTTTGTTGATAGATCGTACTGGAAAAGGATACATATGATGAATAATTCCATCAATCAATATAATAGCATCATTTTCATCTTCAAAATATTCTGGAAACCAAATTATAGCATTAATAGCTGCTTCTAAAGGATGCCTAAAACCGTGACGATTGCGAACTTGATTTTTTTTAATTTGGGAATTTTGCCAAGGTAATTCATATAAGTCGTGAAACATAGCGATCAAGACAACTAATCGAATATTAATATTTTTATTCTTTTGAAGTTTCTTTTTAGCAATTTTATAGGAAACAATAGCATCATCTAATATATGTTCACCTAAACTTATTTTATGATGATGAGGATAAATATTACTATCAATTCTCTTTTTAAATTCTGGGTGATTAATTATAGGTGTAATAATATCAAGGAGAATAATTCTATCTTCTCTATTCAAATCATATTCATCAAATAATCTATTTAAATTAATTTCTTTCATAATTCACTCCACAGAAGCATTTTAACAAATTTTAATAAAAAATAAAAGAAAAATATGAAACTTAGATTAAAATAAATGTATTATTTACAATAATAAGACAATATTTAAGTAGCATATTTCTTGCATTTTTATTACTTTTATTATATAATATTAATCATTTAAGGGGGATATTATGAATTTTGGAATTATTATATTAGAAGTTTTATTTAGTATTATATTATTTTTGTTACTTAATTATTTAAAAAGAAAAAAGACAAGTGCTAAAGATTTAGTTATTATTCCAAGTATTTATATGATAATAATTGCATCACTTATACCTAATATGAAAGATATAACAATAGGAATTTTAATTTTAGCTATTATCTTTGATATTTTATCTTTAACTTATATAAACAAAAAAGATTTACTTATAAATGAAAAAAGTTATTATAAAACAATTCTTTTAACTTTAGGATTAGGTTTTCTTGTTTATTACTTTTTCTTATTAAAAGTTGATAAAGCTTTTTTAGATATGAATGTATTTAAAAACTTTATATGGTTACTAATAATTATTTATATTTTAAAGAAAGTTGATATTACAAGTATTAAATTAAAAGAGGAAGAAATTAATAACTTTGATAATCGTTATCAAGAATATGTTATAGTTAATTATGCTAAATTTAAAAATCAATATAATTATTTAATTAAAAGTAAAGATAAGGATATAGAAAATATTTTATATAGTTTCTTAATATATGAAGATTATTTACATGGTAAACTTGAAAGACTTAATAGAGCTATTCGTCAAAAGTTTATTAAAAATAATAATATATATGGTTTAATGGGAGTAGAATCTGACCATTTTATAACTGATGAAGAAGCAATTTCAATTATGAAAGAAAGATTAGAAACTAAATCTAAAAGGATAAAAAAAGCTGATCGAGATTTAAATTTGAAGAAATTAATCAACGAGAAATATAAGGAAACTAAAGATTATAAAGAAATTATAAAAATATTAAATTATATTGAAGAATTTAATAATAATAATTAATAAAACTTTATCAAGAGAAAAGATAAAGTTTTTTAGTTGTAATTATAAGCACTTTATTATATAATAATAGAGATTTGGAGGATATCTTATGGATTTAAAATTAACTAAAGAAGAAGTATTACATGTTCTTGATTTAGCAAGATTAGAAGCAACAGAAGAAGAAATAGCAAAGTATCAAATTGAATTAAAAAAAATGTTAGATGAATTAGATAAAATTAAGGAATTAAATGATTTTGACGAAGAATTACTTATTGCACCTTGGGATAGGGAGGCTAATTTAAGAGAAAATGGCGAATTAAATATTGAAAATGGTGATATTCTTTTAAATGTTCCAAGTAAAAAAGGCAATTTTATAAGTGTTGATGTTGAGGTGTTAAAAGATGAGTAATTATTTAGATTTAAGTATTAAAGAAATTCATGAGTTATTGTTAAAAGGAAAAATTAAACCAATTGATTTAGTTAATGAATCTTTTAGAAAAATAGGAGATAACTATTTAAATGCTTTTATTACTCTTGATAAAGAAGGTGCAATTAAGAAAGCTTTAGAACTTGAAAAAGAAAAGGTTCCTGAAGATAATTTATTATTTGGTATTCCTATTGCTATTAAAGATAACATTATGGTTAAGGATTTAAAATGTACTTGTGCATCACATATGTTAGAAAATTTTGTTAGTATTTATGATGCAACTGTTATTGAATTAATTAAGAATGCTAATATGATTATTATTGGTAAAACAAATATGGACGAATTTGCAATGGGTTCTACTAGTGAAACAAGTTATTTTAAAGCTCCAATTAATCCATGGAATAAAAATAAAGTTCCAGGAGGTTCATCAGGTGGTTCTGCTGTAGCCGTTGCTGCTTCATATACTCCATTTGCACTTGGAAGTGATACAGGAGGTTCCATTAGACAGCCATCATCTTTTAATGGAATTGTTGGAATGAAGCCAACTTATGGAAGAGTATCACGTTTTGGTCTTGTTGCATTTGCTTCTAGTTTAGACCAAATAGGACCAATGACTAGAACAGTTTATGAAAATGCTCTTCTTTTAAATTTAATTGCTAAAAAAGATTCTAAAGATTTAACTAGTATAGAGACAAATGAAGATTTTACAAGACTAATAGGAAAAGATATTTCTAAGATGAAGATTGCTGTTCCAAAATATTATGTTTCAGAAGTTGTTTCTGATTCTGTTTTAAAAGTCTTTAATGAAACTTTAGAAATATTAAAAAATAAAGGTTGTAAAATAGATTATGTTGATATAAAACATATTGATAAAGCTGTTATTTTATATCAGATAATCGCGATGGGAGAAGCTAGTAGTAATTTAGCAAGATTTGATGGTATAAGATATGGTTTATCTAAAAAAGAAAATACTCTTGAAGATTTGTATAAGAAAACAAGAAGTGAAGGATTTGGAAGAGAAGTTAAAAGAAGAATTATGGTTGGTTCTTATATTTTAAGTGGAGAAAATGCTAAGATTTATTACAATAAAGCTCTTGAAATTCGTGATGATTTAAAGAAAAACTTTGAAAAATTATTTTTGGATTATGATTTAGTTTTAGGTCCTACTAGTAGTAGAGTTGCTTATGATATTAATAATCAAAATGATGATCCACTTCGGTCATTTATGGACGATATTTTAGTTTTTCATGCTAATATGGGGGGATTTCCTAGTATGTCAGTTCCTATGGGCTTTATTGATGGTTTACCAATTGGTATGCAGATTATGGGACCAAGATTAAGTGAGGCTAAAATTTATCAATTAGGAAGCTTTCTTGAAAATGCGCTAGATTTAGATTTAAAAGGAGGACATCATGAGTGATTATCAAAAAACAATTGGAATTGAAGTTCATGTTGAATTAAAAACAAAAGAAAAACTTTTTTCTCCCTCTAGTAATTTATATGGTAATCTTGCTAATACAAACGTAAATGTCATTGATTTAGGTTATCCTGGAGTACTTCCAACTATGAATCATGAGGCTCTAGAATTAGCTATTAGAGCAGCTAGTGTTTTAAATTGTAAAATTAGACGAGTTATGCATTTTGATAGAAAAAATTATTTTTATCCAGATAATCCTAAAAATTTTCAAATAACTCAAGAGAGAACTCCAATAGGATATGATGGTTATGTTGAAATCGATGATAATGGTGTTAAGAAAAAGATTGAGATACTTGAAATGCATATTGAGGAAGATACATGTAAAAGTATTCACTCTAAAGAAAGAACATTACTTGATTTTAATAGAGCAGGTGTTCCTTTAGTTGAAATTGTTACCAAACCATGTATTCATACTAGTCGAGAGGCAACTTTATATCTTGAAAAACTTCGAGAATTACTTTTATATGCAAATGTTAGTGATTGTAAAATAGAAGAAGGTTCTATGCGATGTGATGCTAATATTTCAATTTCAAAAACAGATACGTTAGGAACTAAAATTGAAATTAAAAATATTGGTTCTATAACTAATGTTGGTCTTGCTATTGACTATGAAGGAGTAAGGCAAGAAGAATTACTTGAACAAGGAACTAAATTAAAAGAAGAAACTAGAAGATATGATGCCAAACTTAATAAAACTATTTTAATGCGTGTAAAAGAAACAGGAAATGACTATCGTTATTTTCCAGAACCAGATATTCCTTATATAGTTTTATCAGAAGAGGAAATAAAAGACGTTATTGAAAAAATTCCTGTTAGTGCTGATTTAAGACGTGAAAAATATTTAAAATCAGGAGTTAGTTCTTTAAATACTGAAAAAATTATTGCTAATAAAGATTTATCGGATTATTTAGAAACTTTAGGAGATATTAATTATAAGATAGCATCCAATTTATTATTAGGAGATATAAGTGCATATTTAAATAAAAATAATGTTTCTATATTTGAAACAAAACTTACTAAAGAAAGATTAGGAGAAGTTGTTAAAAAATTAGATGATGGAGTAATAAGTCATAAAAACTTTAAAGATATAATTGATGATGTAATGGAGAGCGATAAAGAAATTGATACAATTTTAAAAGAAAAAGGTATTGAGAATGTAGTTGATAACAATTTAGTTATGGATATTATCAACAAAGTAATTTCAGAAAATGAAAAAGTTGTAGGAGATTATTTAAATGGAAACGAACGTTCTTTAAAATTTTTAATGGGTATGGTTATGAAAGAAAGTAAAGGACGTGTTAATCCAAAAATTGCTAATGATTTATTAATTGAGACATTAAATTCTAAAAAATAATTGTGAAGACTTTCAAAGAAAAATTTGAGAGTCTTTTTAAATTTCTGATTTGTTTGTTAAAAAAATTTTTTTAGGAATTTACTTTAATTTTATATAAAAAACGATAAATTTGTTATAAAAATATAGGGTAATTTGGAATTTTATTTTCTTATTTTTATTAAAAAGTATTTTTTCTTTATTTTTGATTACAAAATGTCAATTTACAAAATTTGACATTTTGATAAATATCGTTTATTATGTTTTTATTAACTGGTTAATAGAAAGG
>CANRJE010000015.1 GCA_947630865.1 uncultured Bacilli bacterium
AGTAAACATCTTCCCCTTTCTTTTTCATTGGAACGATTACAGTTTGAGCTTCTATTTCTTTATAACCTTGTGCAACTTCATGAGAAGCAAGTCCTGTTCCACATCTAGTACAATATGGAACTATTTTAACTCCTTCATAAAATAGTCCTTCATCAAAGAATTTCTTTAAAATATACCATTCTGTTTCAATATAATTATTATCATAAGTTACATAAGGATGCTTTAAATCGATAAATTGTCCCATTTTGGTAGTTAAATCAGAAAAAGCCTTTTCATTTTTCCAAACGATTTCTCTACATTTTTCATTAAATTCTTTAATACCATATTTTTCAATATCATTTTTATTTTTAAAGCCTAATGTTTTTTCGACTTCAACTTCAACTGGTAAACCATGTGTATCCCAACCTACTTTTCTTAAAACTTTGTAACCTTGCATCGTTTTATATTTACAAAATGTGTCTTTTAAAAACTTAGCAACCATGTGATGAAGTCCTGGAAAACCATTGGCTGTTGCTGGTCCATCATAGAAAACAAAGTTTTCCTTTCTATTTTCTTGACATTTGGAAAGAATATCCATTTGTTCCCATTTTTCACTTATTTTAGTTTCTACTTCACTTGTTTTTTCTTTTTCTAATTCTTTAAACATATTATCCTCCTAAAATAAAAAAGAACTCTTCAAAAGGACGAAGAGTTCGTGTTACCACCTTAATTTAATCTATCATATTATATGATAAATCCTCAAAAACTATAACGCGTTACCGTATTTATCTTATCCATAAATAGCACTTGAAAGTGATTTGTATAAACTAGTTTTATCTATTCTCACCAACCATAGACTCTCTTTAAAACATCTATTTATACCGTCTTTCGCACTTGCTTACAACTAATAATAACAAAGTTTTTTCTAAAAATCAAGAAAATTTAACTTAAACATCAAAAAATATATTTTACTTAAAATCAATATCTAAATCATTTGCTGTTATACAAAATACTGCGTAAAGAGGAACAGATTTAATATTATTTTTAAAACCAAAATTTTTACTAGAAACTCTAATTCCATATTTTGGATTATATTCTTTCATATAATTATTTAAACTTTTTGATTTTATATGATTACTAGATTTAACTTCCAAAGGAATTATTAATCCTTTTGTTGATTGTAAAATAAAATCTAATTCGCTGTTAAAATCATTTTTCCAATAATTTAAATTTAACCCATTATTTTTTAACGAAGAAGCCACATAATTTTCAGTAAGCATACCAATCATTGCTTCGTTAACAGCTTCCCTATTCTTTATTAAATAAATAGGAAATTCACTCAAATTAGTAAGAAGACCTACATCATTCATATACAATTTAAATGCATCTAATTCTTCATACATTTTTAAAGGTACTCCTATTTTAGTTTTTATACATTTATTTGCAATATTAGCATTTACTAGCCAATTAATTGAATCACCAAAAATGGAACTAGTTCCACCTTTTTGTACTAATTTATACTGAAATTTTTTATTTTCTTTAGCTAGTTGAACAGGTATTGAATCAAATGTAGCAATTATCTTAGGTGCATCAGTTATTTCACAATATTTTGTAATATCACTTTTATATGATTCAATAATCGATTTTTGATAGTCAATAGCAGTTATCATTGAATTTGAATTGATAAATTCATTTACCACTTCAGGCATACCACCAATAGCTAAATAATCATAATATAAATCTAATGCCTGAGTATGAAGTAAAGATGGCATTTGTACATTTTTTTTAAAACATTCTTTTATTTTTTCTAATAATAAATCATTTTTAGTGTTTATTAAAAATTCATCAAATGATAATGGATATATTGTTAAAAAATCGACCTTACCTACAGGAAAAGAAAATTCTTTTTTATTTACATGAATACCAAGTAAGCTTCCAGCACCAATAATATAATATTCAGGTGCTTCTTCATAAAAATATTTTAAAGAAGTTAATGCTCTAGTATTTTTTTGTATTTCATCAAAAAATATTAAAGTTGTATCTTTATTTATTTTCTTATTAAAAACAATTTCTAAATTCTTAATTATATATTCTGGAGATATATCTTCATCAATTATTTTACTAACAATATTATTAGTTTCAAAGTTAACATAAATAATATCCTTAAAATATTCTTTAGCAAATTCTTTTACTAAATAAGTTTTACCTACTTGTCTTGCTCCGTAAAGCAATAATGGTTTCCTATTTTTTTTATTTTTCCAATTGACTAAATCATTCATAGCTTTTCTTAACATCTATATCACCTAGATATAATATACTACATAACTCAGAAAAAATCAATAAAATAATGATTATTTTTGAGTTATGTGACATTTTTCTGTGTTTTTTTTAATTTATATATCATCATTCATATACAATAAAAAATACACAAAAAAGAATAGTCGTGTATTTTTTATATTTATGTCTAAAGTCCCAAAGAATTTTTATAATTATAATTACTATTGTATTTACTTATGATATTCAAATTCAAAATCAAGAATTTTAACAATCGCTCCTTCTTCTATTCCCATACTTTCTAGTTTATCATCAATTCCCAATTTTCTTAATTTTCTAATAAAACGATTGATGCCCTCTTCACTTTGAAAATTTGTCATCTTAAACATTTTTTCTACTTTATCACCATAAATTATATATTCGCCGTTTACTACTTTTATATCAAATGGTTTTTCTTCTTCAAATTTATATAAAACATGAGATAGATACTCTCCTTCTTCATATAATTGTGTATTAGGTTCTTTATCTACTAAATCTGCAAGTTTTATTAAGACTTCATCTAAACCTTCATTTGAAATTGCTTTTACTTCATAAACATCACATTTAACTTTTTTCTTAAATTCTTCTAAATTCTTTTTAGCTCCTTCTATATCCATTTTATTAGCTATAACTATCATTGGTTTTTTAATTAATTTTGGACTAAATTTTTCAAGTTCTTTATTGATAGATACAAAATCAGAATAAGGATTTCTTCCTTCAAGCCCAGACATATCAACAACATGAGCAATTACTTTCGTTCTTTCAATATGTCTTAAAAATTTATCACCAAGTCCTACCCCTTCACTTGCTCCTTCAATTAATCCGGGAAGGTCAGCCATCGTAAAACTTCTACCATCTTTTGTTTTAACAACTCCAAGATTTGGCGTTAAGGTTGTAAAATGATAATCGGCAATCTTTGGTTTTGCTTTACTAACTTTAGATAAAATTGTACTTTTTCCAACGCTTGGAAGTCCGACTAAGCCAACATCAGCAAGTAATTTAAGTTCAACTTTTAAAACTTTTTCTTCTCCAGGTTCACCATTTTCAGAGAAATTAGGAGCAGGATTACTTTGCGTTTTAAAAGCCGTATTTCCTCTTCCACCTCTTCCACCTTTTGCAACTATAACTTCAGAATCAATATCCTTAAGGTCAGCAATAATTAAATTTGTATCATAATCTGTGACTACCGTTCCTTGTGGTACTTTGATGATAATATCAGAAGCATTCTTACCATCCATGTTTTTACCACTTCCATTTTCACCTTTTTTTCCTTTAATCGTTTTCATATATCTTAAATCAATTAAAGTATGAAGTCCTGTATCAACTTTAAAAATAATACTAGAACCATTTCCACCATTTCCACCAAATGGTCCTCCCATAGGAACAAATTTTTCACGTCTAAAAGCCGTGCAACCATCTCCACCAGAACCAGCAATAACTTTAATTAATGTTTCATCAATAAACATAGTATCACTCCAATCAATGTGATTAAATTATAACACAAAATTTAAAGAAAAAGTTCATAATACCAAATATTATAAACTTAAATTCTTTAGGAGGCAATAAGAATATGAGTTTTGCACCCAAACAGTAAAAGTATTTAGTAATACTTGATGAATTAATCACAACATATTAGAACTTTATTTTCAAGTTAACAAAGTCCTGTACAGTAATTATGTCTCCATAATCTGATAACATTTTTTTGTAAGATTCTGTTCTACTATTTTTTAATAAATCGTCAATTACAAAAATCAATCTTTTATTCTCCTTTTGTAGCATTATTGCATTTGCAATCCACATTTTTAAAATACCTACATAACCAGCATAATTATCTTCAGTTAAAAATATTAGTTTATAATAATTATCACCTATCTTATAATCAAAATTAATATTATTGCCATATTGTTCTTGAATACTATTTTTTGTTCCACGCTTTTCATAAGAAATATTATTTTCTAACAAATGTTGTTCTATATAAGCTTTACTTTCTTTTTCAGTTATACGTTTATCCTTACCAGCTTCATAATACAAATAAATATTTTTTAAATTTTTTAATAAATCATCAAACGTTTCATTTGTATCAATTTCATGTATCTCAAATATAAATTTGTTTACAAAATATTTTGTTAATTCATCAAGAAGCAATGGATTATCTAAACTAATCCCATTAAAATCGTTGAATAAATTTATGGTAAATTGCTCTTTTAAATCATCTACATATTTTTTTAAGAATTGAATATCAGCTTCATCATCAAAATTTTTGACCCTTTTCCAATTATTGATAATAGTCATCTCAAGTTGCTTTGTTTCAGGATAATGTAGCGTAACTGCTACATTAATTCTTTCATTTCTTTCTAAATTTGGAACATATTTTAAAATTGCATATTTAACTCTAGATTTCACTATTATCACCACCTTTAATATTTAATAAATCTAAAATTTCATCAACTCTATTAAATCTTTTATAAATATAATCAACTAACAAATGTTTTTCTCTATCTAAAACATTCCAATCGTCGGGAATATTTTTCATAATATTATTAATAAAATCTTTATTAATATTTTTTACTTTCTTTATAAATTTATTCAATTCATTATTAAATTCTTCATCAATTTTTATTGATTGAATGATATTATTGAAATTAAATTTATTCAGATTATTAACATCAAATTTTTCATCAATTAACCTTGGCAATTGAAATTCATCCCAAATGGTTCCTAAACCAAATATGTGAGTATGATCAATCATAAAAATTTTTTTGGAAATTGAATCTATCATTAAATTACCATTATTTCTATCAAAATTTCCAATTAATAAATCAAATATTAAAATTTTTATAGCATCATTTTTATTTGACGCTTTAGATATCATACCTGAATTTAAAATTGTTAAAGCATTATCATTATAAAGAGTGCCAAATGCTGTTCCTTCTAACGGAATTATTTCATTTTTTGTTTTATCATTATAATCACTCATTTTGACTTTAATCAGATTATAATTAAAAATTGGTAATTCAAGGTACTCGCATAAATTTGATGCTATAAACTCATTAACTAACGTTTTTACTCCCTGTTCATTTCCAGGAAATTTTACTATATAGGTTTGCCCATCATCACACCAAACAACAAATGGTGTTGTGGAACCATTACCTAATTTATTTTTTATCTCAACAATATTAATCAATAGCATCACCCCTATTTGAGTGTTTCTATTGTACTATCATTTTATCATATTATAATAAATTTTAGTACATTAAAACATTAAAAAAAATTTATTTTACATAATTAAATTTATAAATGTTGAATTGAATATTATTATACTACAAAAAAGAAATTTTTCAATCCGCTTATAAAATCTCGGAAAGTAATCATTTTTTTATATATTATATCTTGTATCATCCGTTAATATTTTTGTCTATCTACAATTTGATAATCTTTATAATCTATTTCATGATTAATTTGCCTTGAAGTTAAATATGCAATTTTACAAATATCACCACCAAAATAATCATTAAACTTTAACTATAAATATTAAAAATTGGGTTCTTCAACATTTTCAATACTTAGTAATTCACAATAATGAGACCAGTTCAAAATTCCAGACAGTGTCTGGAATTTTGAATAAATTATATATAGGTTTCGCATATTAAATAAATTACTAACAGAAAATCCTGTTCCTAAAATTTTTCTTAGTTCTTTAGAAAGTTCTTTCATAATTTGTTTTCCATATTCCTTTTTAATTTTTTTCTAACATTTTAACATTCTTTCTTAATTAGACTTACACATCTTGGTAATTCAATATGTATTTTTTTCTAATAAATATTTTAGCATAATTTAAACTTTATTTTAATCTCTTGTCTATATAAAATAATATTTTTAAATTTTAATAATATCATAATACTATTTAATCACTTTTTTTCACACATATTTTTTATAGACATTTCTACAAAAAAAGTTCATAATACCAAGTATTATAAACTTAAAATTCTTATGGGATGGAATAAGGGGATCGAACCCTTGCATACTAGAGCCACAATCTAGCGTGTTAACCACTTCACCAATTCCATCAAAACAATAGATATATTATCATAAAATGATACTTTTAGCAACATTTTATCAACATTTTATCAATATTTTACGTTATAATATTAAAATTTACTTTAAAATGTGATATATTTTATTATATGATTGAGAGGAATTTATGAATATAGGAATAATTGGATGTGGAGCTTATGCAATTGCTCTTTCTTCACTTTTAGAAAATAAAAATGCTAATATTATGATGTGGACTGCTCTTCAAAGTGAATATGAAGAGTTATCTAAAACAAGAAAAAATTCTAAAGTTTTAGATTATGAATTAAATAAAAATGTAAAGTTTACAACTGATATGGATACTTTAATAAATGAAAATGAGGCTATAATTCTTGCAATACCAGCTAAATTTATAAAATCAACAATCGCTTTAATAAAAAACATTAAAGATAAACCTATTTTAATTGCTACTAAAGGAATTGAATCTAGTGAAAAAGTTTTAATTCATGAGTATTTAAAAAAAGAATTAAAGATTAAAAAAGTTGCTTCTATATCTGGACCTAGTTTTGCTAAAGAAGTTGTTACTAAAGAACCAATTGGTCTTACTTTAGCAAGTGAAGATAAAGAAACACTTGATTATTTTTTGAATTTATTTAATAATATTTCTTATTTAACTCTTGAATTAAGAGAAGATATAATTGGTGTTGAATTATGCGGAATTTTAAAAAATATCATGGCTATATTTTCTGGTATTTTAGATGGGCTTAATATTACCTATTCTACTAATGCTAAATTTTTAATGGATGCAAGTTATGAGATAAGAAGAATTATAAAAGAATTTGGAGGAGACAAACATACTTTCTCAACCTATGCTGGAATGGGAGATTTAATTCTTACTTGTACTAGTGTTCAAAGTAGAAATTATACATTTGGTAAATTAATTGGTGAAGGTGCTGATTTTAAATCTTATCAAGAAAATACAACAATTGAAGGCTTAGAAAATTTAAATACGATGTATGAACTTTTAAAAGAAAAAGGTATTGAATCGGAAGTAATCGACATTTTATATAAAATTGTCTATAAAAGTCAACCTAAAGAATTAGTTTTTGAATTTTTAAAAGATAAACCTTGTAGAATTCCTTTTTAAATCTACAAGGTTTTTTATTCGACAATTTATACGTCAATTATTACTAGTTTAAATTTTCTTAAAAACAAAAAATTAGCAAGGAAATTCTTACTAATTTTAGCATTTTAATAATTTTCTTTTTTAACTTCAAAATAACTTTGAGGATGAGCACATACTGGACAAACACTAGGAGCACTTTTTCCAATAACGATATGTCCACAGTTACGGCATTGCCAAATAGTATCACCATCTTTAGAGAATACTAATCCTTCTTCCATATTTTTAATTAACTTACGATATCTTTCTTCATGTTCTTTTTCTATTTTAGCAACTCCTTCAAATAAAGTAGCAATTCTTGTGAAGCCCTCTTCACGAGCTGTCTTTGCAAATTCATCGTACATATCTGTCCACTCATAATTTTCACCATCAGCAGCAGCATTTAAATTATCAAGAGTACTAGGTACTTCTCCACCATTTAATTCTTTAAACCATAACTTTGCATGTTCTTTTTCATTATCAGCAGTTTCCATAAAAATTGCTGCAATTTGCTCGTATCCTTCTTTCTTAGCTTTACTAGCAAAATAAGTATATTTATTTCTTGCTTGACTTTCTCCTGCAAATGCAGTCATTAAATTTTCATAAGTTTTACTTCCTTTTAGTTCCATAATTTCCTCCTTCTTTGAAACTTAATAATCAAGGCTTAACCTCAATTTATAAGATTATTATAAAGCAATTTTTTTTAAATAACAATATTTTTTACTCTTTTCTTTCAAAAGAACTAGCTCCTACCCCACAAACTGGACATTTAAAATCATTAGGTAACTCGTCACCATAATAAATATAACCACATACTGTACAAATCCAAGCCGTTTTCACTTCACTGGTTTTTACTTTTAAATAATCATCTTTATGTTCTTGATAATATAAATATGATAATGGTTCCTCGTTGTTAAATCTTTCTGAAGTAATAATTTTTCCTATAAAAATATCATGTGTTTTTGTGTCAACAGTGTCAATTACTTGACATACCATATACCCTATTGAATTTTTTAATATTTTAATTCCTTCCACTTCAATGTAATCAAAGTTTTCAAACTTATCAATATCTCTAGATGAATTGAAACCAAAGGTTTTTATAATATTTCCATCAACATCTTTACTTAAAATTGCAATAGCAAATTTTTGATTTTTTTTAATCATTTCGTTTGTAAAGTTATTTTTATTAACTGTAACACTTATTAAGGCTGGTTCCGTTGAACTTACCTGTAAAACTGTGTCAACTATACAAGCAGCATCAGTAGTTGATGCAACAAAGACACCTGATAGAATATCTCTTATTATTTTTTTATCTTTATTCATATAAATCCTCCCTTTTAATTATAACACAATTTTATTTTATAACCAATTTTTAATAGTCTCATATAATACCTTGAAATGGAGGAAAAATGAAAAAGAAAATTATTACAATTGGTGCTTTTTTAATTATCTTTTTAGTAATATGTGCTGTTTTATTTAATAAAAAAGATGATGATAATAAATTAGAAAAGGTTAAAGTTGCAGAAGTTGCTCATAGTATCTTCTATGCTCCTCAATATGTAGCTTTACATAATGGATATTTTAAAGATTATGGACTTGATGTTGAACTTATTTTAGCAAATGGTGCTGATAAAGTTACAGCTGCTGTTTTATCTGGAGATGTTGATATTGGATTCTCTGGTTCTGAAGCAACTATCTATGTTTATAATCAAGGCGAAAAAGACTATTTAAAAACCTTCGCCCAACTAACTCAAAAAGATGGAAGTTTCATTGTATCACGAAAGAAAATAGATAATTTTACTTTAAATGATTTAAAAGGAAAATACATAATAGGTGGTCGTTTAGGAGGAATGCCTGAAATGACTCTTGAATATATTTTATCAGAAAATGGAATTAATCCTCAAAAAGATGTTGAAATTGATACAAGTATTGCTTTTGCTTCTATGCAGGGGGCATTTATAGGCGGTACGGGGGATCTTGTCTGCCTTTTTGAACCGAACGCTACTCTTGTTGAAAAAGAAGGATATGGTTATGTCGTTGCAAGTTTAGGTGAACTTGGTGGGGTTGTTCCATATACCGCTTATAATGCAAGAATTTCTTATTTAGAAAAAAATCCAGAAGTAATAGAAAATTTCACAAAAGCAATTCAAAAAGGTCTTGATTTTGTTAATTCTAAAAGTAGTAAAGAAATAGCTGAAGTTATCTTACCTGAATTTCCTGATACATCATTATCTGATATGATAACAGTAATTGATAGATATAAAAATGCTGATACTTGGCCTACTACAACTGAATTTTCTGAAGAATCTTTCAATCACTTACAAGACATAATGGTTAATGCTAAACAATTAGATAAAAGAGTTTCTTATAAAGACTTAATCTATCAAAAATAAATTTATCCACTTTATGGTGGATATTTTTTTAAGATATTCAATGGCACACTTTTAAATTTTTTATTTAAAAATTAGGAGTAAAACACACATTATAGGTATAATAGCATCTAAATTGTAGTGTAAAACCTTGTAATTCTTTTCATCAAGCAGTTGTTAAGAATTTCTTAACAACTGAATCTTTCTCTAACTCACCTTAATCAAAAAATATTTTTTAGGTGCATTGAAATATTATTTTTAATTGTATCATAAAGATTAGCCATTACATCTTGACTCATCCATATATCTTCATTTTGTATATTAACATCAACTTTTACATTGCCATCTTTATACACATATAACCATGTTATTTGCTATCTTCAACAGTATTTTAATATGGAATTTTACTTTGAACAATATTAGAGACTTCTTATTCTTGCACTAAGAGAACCGAACGCCACTCTTGTTGAAAAAGAAAGATATGGTTATGTTGTTGCTAGTCTTGGTGAACTTGTATGATAATCGTAATTGATAGGTATAAAAATGCTGATACTTGGCCTACTACAACTTAATTTACTTAAGAATCCTTCAATCACTTACAAGACATAATGGTTAATGCTAATCAATTAGATAAACGTGTTTCTTATAAAGATTTAATCTATCAAAAATAAATTTATCCACTTTATGGTGGATATTTTTTTAATACATTTAACTTTTTAAATAGTAAATATATAATGTAATCAGTTAAATATTTAGCTTAAAAACTGAACTTTATTATTAAGATACAACCTTATTTTTCTTCGTATGATATAAATTGAATTTCTTCTTTAAAAATATTTAATAGCTGAGATACTAAAAAATCAGGTTTAATTAAATTGTCTTTTAAATTTTCAATTGGAATCCATTTATAAATTAAATTTTTATCTTTTTCAATTCCTAAAAATTCTTCTTGTTTAAAAATCCATTCTTTTTCTGGAATATTTACAATATAAGAAAAAATATATTGATGATATTTATTATTTTCATATTTAAAAAAGTATTCAGAAACACTAAAACATTTTTGAACTATAATTTCATTTATCCCCAACTCTTCTTTTAATTCTCTTTTTATTGCTTCTTCTCCTTTTTCTAAAATATGAATTTTTCCGCCTGGCAAAGCCCAATATTTATCTTCTTGCTGTTTTTGAAAAAGAATTTTATCATCATACTTTATAATAGCAACCACACGACAATTAAAATTAATATCATTAATAATAACATTTATATCATCTTTTTTCATAAAATTTTCCTTTTATTCAAAATAATTATACAATTTTTATCATTAAAAGCAAAGTTTTTGTATCAAAATTAATGGAATGTCAGCAAAAAATTTAAGATATATGCAAAAATTTGCTAAAGAGTATAATGAAGGCGAATTTTTGCAAGAAGTTCTTGCAAAATTACCTTAGACTTCAATTACACAATAAAGAGCAATGAAATTGATATATAAAAACTTAATCTATCAAAAATAAATTTGTCCACTTTTATAGTGGATATTTTTTAACAGTCTTTTAAACACTTGACTTTTTAATTAATAAATATATAATGTAATCAGTTAAATCTTTAAAATCATACAAAACTTATGAACTTTTAATAGAAAGGAAAATTGACAATATGAAAAAAGAAATTGAACCTTATCAACAAAATGGACCAACTTGTGCAATTGCTTGCATGATGATGATATTAAGATATAATGGTTTACTAGATAACTATTCCAAAAAAGAAGAAACGAGACTATATGAAATGTATAAATCTAAAGCTATGGGAGGAACTCCTTTTTCAGCTTTAGCATTTCATCTAGGAAAATTAGGCTTAAAAACTGAACTTTATCATTCTGAAAAAAACTATTTTTCAAATGAAAAAAAATCAATTTCAGAATATAGTTTTAATTATGCACTCGATGAATATAAAGAATATATTTCTAAAACAAAAGAATTTGGATTAAAAGTATATAATGAAATCAATATAGATACAAACTTATTAAAAGAAAAATTAGATGACGGAAAATTGTTAATTGTTGCTGGTAAAAAAGAAAACTTCTTACATGCTATATTAATATGTGAATATGATGATAAAGGATTTTTCTTATATGACCCTTTACAAAGTAAAAAACTTCATAAATCTTATAAAGATATAGAAATATTTATGAAAACAGAAATAGGTAAATGGTTTTTAAGTGTTGATACATTATAACAATAAATTAAAATGAGGTGTAAAAATGAAAAATAAAAAAGAAGAAAATAAACCTTTATATGTTTGTAAAAGTATATTTAATGGTTATGAATACAAAGAAATGATTAAAAGTTTTCCTAATGAATTGTATAAATCATTAATATTTAGAGATACTTTTATAAATTTTATTTATTGTTTTATATTTTTAATTTTAGCACAAAATATTTATTATTGTATTTTGCAATTTGCTTTTTTTGAAATAATTATTTTAATAGTTTGTTGGTTTAAAATAGATTATTTTGCTGAACAAAATTGGATTAATTTATATAAAAAGAAAAGAATTAAACCTACTAATTATGAATTAGAATTTTATGATAATTATTTTATTGTAAAAAATGATACTGTAACTGTTAAAACCAAATATTCTGAAGTTGATAAGTGTATTGAAACTGATACTAATTTTTATTTTTATGTATTACCTAGAAATTCATGTACAATAATTCAAAAAAATAATTGTTCTTTAAATTTAATAAAGTTCATTAGAGAAAAAATATCTAATATAGAAACATTAGACAATATTAAAAAAAATAAATATCAATATTCTAAAACTAAAGCTATTATATTATTTGTTTTATTAATTCTTAGTTTATTAGGAGCAAGATTTTCTTTTTATTTAATAAATAAAAATTCATATCATGTTGGCATTAATAATTTAAAAAATATGTGGGTATTTTTATGTTGGTTACCATTTCCATTATTATCTACTATTTTTGGTTTTAAATATAGAAAAAATGGTATTATTAATATAATAAATATGATTTTAGGATGCATAATAACTCTTTTATTTTTAACTTTAGGACTAATTACATTTTTCTATTGTTTTACTTAATATAGTTATTTATCCAAAAGCCAATCAAATACATTACGTATTTTTATACCTTCTTCATTTGATAATGGTATTGCATCTGATGTTAATATCATTTTTTCATAATTATCATCTATCTTTTTTAAAGATCTTAACTCTCTATCTAGCACTTTGGTATCGTTTTCATCTTTTTCTTTTAAAGTATCAGTTACTTGAACATAAATTCTTCCATTATTATTTAGAGCTACAAAATCAACTTCATATTCATCTATTTTTCCTATAAATACATCATATCCTCTTCTTAAAAGTTCCAAATAAACAACATTTTCAAGCACATGTCCATAGTCTCCTATTTTACGTCCTAATATAAAATATCTAAGTCCTAAATCAGATACATAATACTTTTCTCCAGTTTTTAAATACTGTTTGCCTTTTATATCATATCTTGAAGCTTTATATAGGAAAAATGATTCTGTTAATCCCTCTAAATATCTTTTTACTGTTCTAACGTTAATATCTCTACCATCATTTGTCATAGTACTTGCTATATTATTAAAAGACAATAAATTACCAATATTATCCACTATAAAATTAGCAACACTTCTAAGCATACTTTCATCAGTTATCTTTTTTCTTGTCATAACATCTTTTATTATTATGTCGTTATATATACCACTTAAATACATGCTTACATCATCTTCTTTATCTAAAGTAGTAGTAAATGGTAATGAACCAAAAGAAATATATTTTTTATATAATTCTTCATTGTTTAAATTTTTATAAACACCTTTATATTCTTTAAATGATAAAGGTAACATCTTTATCTCAATATATCTTCCTGATAAAAGAGTCGCTAGTTCACTCGATAATAAATTGGCATTTGAACCAGTTATATATATATCAACATTTTTCTTTATATATAAACTATCTACTGCTTTTTGAAATTCATTTATTTTTTGAACCTCATCTATAAAAATATAATTTTTCTTATTTGGTTTTAAACTATCATTTATATAATTGTATAAAGACATATAATCTTCTAAAAAATTATATTTTAAATCTTCTAAATTGATACTTATTATCTGGTCTTTGGTTATTCCATTATTTAATAAAAATTCCTTATATATTTCTAATAAAGTAGATTTTCCACATCTTCTAATTCCCGTTATAACTTTTATTAAATCTTTATCTTTAAATCTTTTTAATACATCTAAATATTCATTTCTTTCTATCATATTAAACTCTCCTTTTTTATATAAATTAATTATACAACTTTTATCATCAAAAGCAAAGTTTTTGTACCAGAATACAAAAAAACGTCATTTTTTGTATTTTTTTGTATTATATATTTTTAAAATATTTTTTATAATAAGTTACAAATAATTTATTTTAAATAACAAATACTATAAATGGTGATAAAATGCAATTACGTTTAGGTTATCTTGGAACTCCTTTAACTCTCAATGAAAAATTTCATACTATGACTTATAAAAAATATAAAAGTTTAAAAGAAAAAGCTTCAGAAGAACTTGATAAAATAATTCTTACTAATTTAAAAAATTTCAATAAAGTAATCGATTACAATATAGAAAATCATGTTAATTTCTATCGTATGACTCATAATATCTTACCACTTGCTTCCATAAAAGATATTGATTATGATTATCAAAAGTTTCATGATATATGGAAAAAAATTGGTTTAAAAATTAAAAAACATAATTTAAGAATTGATGCACACCCTGACCATTATTTAGTTTTAAATAGTTTAAATAATGAGGTTCTAAAAAACAGTATCAGAATCCTTCTTAACCATGCTTTAATTTTTAAAATGTTAGATATAAATGGCAAAGTAATTCTTCATTTAGGAACAAATAAACCTTCTAAAAAAGAAGCTATGTTAAGATTTCAAGAAAATTTTTTAAAACTTCCAGATGATATAAAAAAAATTATTATTTTAGAAAATGATGATAAAACTTATACTGTATCAGATACTTTAGAATTATGTGAAAAATTAAATGTTCCTATGGTTCTTGATTATCATCATTTTAATTGTAATCATTTAAAAACAGAAAATATTAAAGAACTACTTCCTAGAATTATAAAAACTTGGGATAAAGAAGAATTAAACCCTAAAATGCATTTTTCAAGTCCTAAAAGTCAAAAAGAAAAACGAACTCATAATTTCTATATTGATTATCGTTCGTTTTTAAAGTTTATTAATCTTTTAAAACCTTTAAATAAAGACATCGATATTATGTTAGAATCTAAAGGTAAAGATGAAGCTTTATTTAAACTATTAAGACAATTAAAACACTATAAACCTTATAAAATTAAGTATAATACTATTTACTTTTGATTAGGAGTAATTAATCCTTTATAATATTTCCAAGCAATAACTCTAAAAGCTAATTTACTTAACATCTCTTCTGTTATACTTCCTTCTTTCAAAGCTTCTTTAATATCTGAAACAGCCCCTTTATAATCTGATACAATAAGTAAATCATTACCTGCTAAAATAGCATCTTTAACTGCTGTTTTAGAAAACTTTTCACCAATTGCTCCCATTGCTAAATCATCAGTTATTATAATACCTGTAAATCCTAAATCACTTCTTAATAAATTATGAATATCTTTAGATAAAGAAGCTGGTTTTGAAGGATCTATTGAAGTAACTGTATTATGACTTACAAGAACAGCTTCAGCTCCTGCCTTAATTCCTGCTTTAAATGGCAAAATATCATTATTCATAATTGATTCTTTACTTCTTGAATCAACACTACTAGAACTATGTGTATCGAGATTGTTTCCATAACCTGGAAAATGTTTTAAAGTATAAGAAACTTTACCACTTTTAGAAGCATTAATAACCGTTGTTGCAAAATCTGATGTTTTACTAGCATCTTCTCCTAAACTTCTTTTATACATATAGTCAGATGAACTTGTAGAAACATCAACTACTGGAGCTAAATTTAAATTAATACCTAATTCACTTAAAATTTTACTCTTATTAATAGTATCTTCTTTAATAGCATTTAATCCCCCACTCTTATATAAATCTTGAGGTGATTTAAAAGGAGTTGAAACTAAATTTTTATTACTACTAATTCTAGATACTGTTCCTCCTTCTTCATCAGCTGCTATTAATAAAGGTATATTAGCATTATTTTGATATTCTTTAATCATATTAATAACTTCATTTTTTGTTTTACCTTCAAAATCTCTTTTAAATAATAAATATCCACCAAAATGATATTTCTTTAAATCATTAACTTGATTAACATCAGAAGTTCTAGCTAATAATATTTGTCCAATTACTTCATCAACTGTCATATCTTTTAAAGTATTATAAGCTAATTCATAATATTTACTAAAAATTCCATTATCAAGCCAAGCTAAAGGTACATTTCCCTCTTTAGTTTCAATTAATTTATAACCAACAACTTCATTTTCTTGAACACTTAATTCTTTATTTAAAACTCCTTTATATTCAAGTTCTATACTATTTCCAACTTCAAGTCCTAAAGTATCAGTTACTAAAAAAGTATAAATAACGTTACTCTCATCTTGTAATGTTATATATTTATCATCTATTCCTATAACTGTTGATGTTAAAAAAGATGTTTCAACTTTACTATTATCTTTTTCTAAATTTTTATTATCATTCTCATTATAATTTAAAACTAAAAAAGCTATTATTACTAAACAAACAAGCACAATAGGTATTAATACTTTCTTATCCATAACTATTCTCCAATCATTAAAATTATATAACAAAATTAATCTTTTATGAATAGAAAAAGAGAAAAAAATTCATATTTTTTTCTCTAAACTAATGAACAAAACATGATTATACGTTTTAAAATATTATAATTTATTTTTTCTACATCACATTTTATTTCATCATTTATAACTAAGGTAGGAGTTCGTAATACTTTATATTTTCTTATATTATTTTTATCATTTATTTCTAATATATCAATATTAAGTTTTTGCTTTTTTGCAATATTTTTAATTTCTTTTTTTATTCTTTGACCCTTTTCAGAATCACTTCCTATAATCTTAATTTCGATTCTATCCCTCCTTTCATATTTTAATTATATAAATTATTTATGTTTTTCAAATGAGAGAAATATGTTTTTTCTGTGAAATTTTATAAACCATTGATAAATATCATTAATCTTTCATATAAATCATAAGCATATAATATTCCTATTATAACAATTACAATAAAAACTATAATTTTTATAAACTCTAAAATTTTTCTAGTTCTATTACTATCTTCTAAACTTTTAACTCTAATTTTTAAAAGTTTAATTTCTTCTTTTAATTCTTCTATTTCATCTTCATTATATTTTGCCATAAATTACTCCTTACTACTATTTTCTTTCTTTTCTTGTTCTGCAAAATCTTTTATAATCTCTATAACATCATAATCACTTTTTCGAAAATCTTTATTAGTATTAAGTAATTTATTTACATCATCACTTAATTTATCTAATTCATCAAATGGTATTAAACAAGGGTGTAATTTAGCTAAATGATTAATATGACTTTTCGTTTTATCTTTATATTTTTTTATATCTGAAAGCGTTGCAACCTGATAACCTTCACATCTTGAATAAGCCATCCATCTATTATGTTCTGATTCAGCCAAAGAATCTAAAACTTTTTTATCTTTTAATTTTTCTAAAACTTCTTGACAACTTCCATCTCTTTCTAAAACAGAATAAATTTTATATTTTAAATGTAAAGCATTAGCACGAGAAGATTTCTTATTATATTCTAATTTATTATATTCTTTAAAATTAACATCATCTTTATTATAATGTAAATGTATTTTTTTAGCTAATTCTTCTATTTTCTCATTTAAAATAGTATGACTTCCATATAATTCTTCCATTGATCCAAAAGGATATAAATCATAAGTAGCTTTACTTTCTTTTTCACTTCTTAAATCAAATACTTGTTTTCTTTTAGCATCATTTCTAATAACTAATCCAATAAAAGGATTTTGATTATTTCTTTCATAATATCTTTTTAAATTTAAAGAACATTCAATATTTTTACTATCATCTCCAAGTGATACAATTATATAATTAATATTATTAAGAGGTAAATCTTCTAACTTACTATATATATTCTTTTCAATAAATTCAAAATTATAATTATTTTTATTTATTTCAGGACAAGAAAATAATAATTTATCAAAAATCTCTTTTGCTTTAATATCTATTACTTTAATATCAAGTTTATATCCAATCATTTGACTACACCAAAGAATAGCTTTAAAAAACTCTAAACCTACTTTTCCACAACCAACTATTAAAACAGAAATATGTTTATCTTTAGCATATAAATATAAAGGTTTTGATTCTAAAACATTATAAATAACTTTCTCTATTTCATTAACTAAAATTGTTTCAATATTTCCTTTATCAAGAGAATCAATTAAAATTCTTGCTACATCAGATATTGAAAATAAATAATAAGTAATATTTTTTAAAGTATCTTTTTCTTCTTTTATAAATTCCAAAGTATGATTTATATTTAAATCTTCATCTTCTTCCATAGCATAAATATTAATTTTTCCAAAATAATTTTTAAAATTTAAATCTTGTAATCTCTTCTTAATTAATATTATATTTTTAATTTTAGCTTGATAATTATATTCTTTTTTATCACTAGGATTACAAATAATTACTAAATTATTAGATGATTTTAAAGTATTAGCAAGTCTAAATGATTTATCATTTAATTCTGTAAAGATATGAACAGTATTAGATGTTTTCCTTTCTGATTTAAATAATAAAATAAGATTTTTAATAAACGTAAATAATACTGTAATAGTTAAAATTGGAGCCATTATATAATAAAAATAAAGTAAATATCTATAAAGTGTAAAAATATTAATTAACTTATCATAAAGATCTATTACATCTTGTGATAAAGTAGGCATTTCAACAACATAAGCAAGTGTTTCTATTAAATTCATTAAAGGTTCTTCATTATATAAAGGAAGTATTAAAATAAAAGATGCTAATAATATTCCAAATAATATAATTGCTAAAGATTTAACTTGTTTTTTACGTGTTAAATATGCAATAGTTAAAAACGTTATAAATATAATAATTGATATAATAAAATAAACATAATACATAATAATCTCCTAATTTATATTTATATTCTATCATAGAAAAAAATATATTTAAATAAAAATCTAAATATATTTTTTATAATTATTTCTTCCTATCATAGTAATAGTTAATAATATTTTCTCCCAAAACTACCTTTATTTCTATTTCTTTAGGACTTATATAACCAGTATATTCTAATACCTTAGGTTTTACAACATCTCCTACTTCACTATCAAATATATCACTTTTAACCAAACTATAATTT
>CANRJE010000016.1 GCA_947630865.1 uncultured Bacilli bacterium
AATTGATACTGCTTATATGTATGGAAATGAAGAGGAGGTAGGTCGTGCTATTAGGGACTCAAAAGTACCAAGAAATGAAATATTTGTTATTACTAAAATCTATCCTACTCAATTTGATGATCCAGAAAATGCTATAGAACTAGCCCTTAAAAAGTTAGATATAGATTATATTGATATGATGCTTTTACATCACCCTGGAAGTAACGATGTTAAGGCTTATAAAGCAATGGAAAAATATGTAGAAAGTGGTAAAATTCATTCTTTAGGACTTTCTAATTGGTATATAGATGAATTAGAAGATTTTTTACCTAAGATAAATATTATACCTGCACTTGTTCAAAATGAGATACATCCATATTATCAAGAAAATGATGTTATACCGTTTATTCAAAATTTAGGTATTGTTGTTCAGGGATGGTATCCATTTGGAGGAAGAGGATATACAAGTGAACTTTTAAATAATAAAACAATAGAAAAAATAGCAAAAAATCATAATGTATCATCAGCCCAAGTTATACTTCGATGGAATTTACAAAAAGGTGTTGTTGTAATACCTGGTTCATCTAATCCCGAACATATAAGAGAAAATACAGATATTTATGGATTTGAATTAAATGATGAAGAAATGCAACAAATAAATAATTTAGATAAAAATGAAAAACATGATTGGTATTAAAAAAAATATAAAAAAGAAAGGAATTTATTTATGAGTAAAATTTTAGTTAGTTATTTTTCAGCAAGTGGAGTAACAAAAGAAGTAGCAAATAAAATTGCTAATATTATAGGAGGAGATTTATTTGAAATTGAACCAACAAATAAATATACTGAAGAAGATTTAGATTGGACTAATAAAGAAAGTAGGTCATCAATTGAAATGAATAATCCAACTTCAAGACCAGAGATTAAGAATAAAATTTCTGATTTAAGTCTTTATGATACTGTTTTAATTGGATTTCCTGTATGGTGGGATTTAGCTCCTAGGATTATCAATACCTTTATTGAAGAAAATAATCTTGAAAATAAGAAAATATATATCTTTGCAACATCAGGTGGCTCTAGTGTAATAAACAGTTTTAATACTTTAAAAAATACATATAGTAACCTTAATTTTATAGATGCTAAAAGATTTTCAAGTAATGTATCAGAAAATGATGTAACAAGTTGGATTATATAGGTGAATTATGAGTATAACTATTAACATTTATTATAAAGGTGAAAATGGTAATGCCAAGAAATTTGCAGAAGAAATGCTATCTAGTGGTATTGTAGATAGAGTTAGGGAAGAAGAGGGCAATGAAAAGTATGAATACTTCTTTCCTATTGATGATGAAGAAACAGTTTTGCTTATTGATAGATGGAAAAATGAAGAAGCATTAGATATTCATCATAAATCAGAAATGATGAGACAAATTTCAGATTTAAGGAACAAATACCATTTAAGTATGAAAGTAGAAAAATTTAAAAGTTTGGAAGGTGATTTATAATGAAAAAACAAACAGCAGGTAGAGATAATTTAGGTAAAATTGCACCTAAATTTGCCGAATTAAATGATGATGTATTATTTGGTGAAGTGTGGAGCAGAGAAGATAAATTGGGAGCAAGAGATAGAAGTTTAATTACGATATCAGCATTATTTGCAATGGGAGCATTTCCTCAATTAAAAAGCCATCTTGCAATTGGAAAAGAACATGGACTTACAAAAGAAGAAGTTGTTGAAGTAGTAACTCAATTAGCATTTTACTCAGGTTGGCCTAAAGCATGGAGTACATTTCCTTTAATCGAAGAAGTATATGGAAGTGATGATAAAAATGAATAAGGAAGAGTTTGATAAATTAAATGTATTTGGACTTGGAAATCCAAATGATAGTTATGCAGAGTATTTTATAGGAAAAAGTTACTTGAATCCTCTTGCTAAAACAGAGAATGGAATTAGTTTTGCAAATGTAACATTTGAACCAGGATGCAGAAATAATTGGCATATTCATCATGCTAAAAGTGGAGGATGGCAAGTTCTTATTTGTATTGCTGGAACAGGTCTTTATCAAGAAAGCAGAAAACCCGTACAAAAATTACACCCAGGTGATATTGTTGTAATACCTGCAAATGTTAAACACTTTCATGGAGCAACAAAGAATAGTTGGTTTAGTCATATTGCTGTTGAAGTACCAGGAGAAGATACATCAAATGAGTGGCTTGAACCAGTAACTGATGAAGAATACAATAAATTAGATTAAAAAAATGCTAAACAGATCATTCATAAGTAAAAATAATATAGAATTAGTACCCTTAACTGAAAAATATGTTAAGGGTTTTAAACTGTTTATTAAAGATTATGAAAAAGAGCATAATGAAAGAATGAAAACAGAAAAACCAGAACAAAAAAAAACTTGTTAAATAAATCTAAAAGTGTAGTTGTATATGAATTTTTATTTACGGTATCTCATATTTTTTTTGAAAATACGAATCAAGAAGATTATAATGAGGTTGGCTAATTTGAACTTGCATGATATAATGTTGATATAGTTGGAGGGAAGAATGGAAAAAACTAATCATAAAAAGGGAGTAATGATTGGAATAATAGTAATACTTTTATTAGTAATAACATTAGGAGTAATATTTGCAATATGGAATTATTCAAGAACAACTGATAATGGAGATTTTGAAGAAAAAGAATTAGCTAAAACTGGAAGTGATGTAATTAAAGAAGCCATAGCAAGTCATACAACTGCAAGTTGTCAAAATCTTACTATAGAAGAAGATGGAATAACCTACTTATCAGGAAGTAATGATTGCATTAACTTTAACTATGTATGGTATTCAGGAAAATTATGGAGAATAACAGCGATAAATCCAGATGGAACTATGAAAATGGTAACACAAGATGAAATAACAGCTATATCTTGGAATGCAAATAATACATATAAAGATTCTTGGATATATCAATGGTTAAATGAGGATTTTAAAGATACCTTATATAATTATCAAAATATAATAGTCCAAAATGCCGATTGGAATGCAACTAAAGATGAAAATAGCACACCAGTAAAACCGCCAACAGATTCTAGTGCAGAAATAGTCACAGGCAATGTAGGGTTATTAAATGCGTATGAATATTATCAAAGCGGAAAAAATATCGGTTCAAGTAACTATAATTATAAAGATAGTTATTTGAACGTAGGCTATTATTGGTGGTTAATAACCCCATATTCGGACTCGGACGTTCGGCTCGTCTACAGCCGTGGCATTTTGACCGACAATTCGCCTTCATCGATTGAGCATGGTGTCCGTCCATCCGTTAATCTAAAATCTAATATCGAGTTAAGTGGAGAAGGAACAAAAAGCAATCCGTATACAATAACGATAGATAAAACACCAGGAAAACCGGGAGAATTAATAAGTAGTAGAATAAGTGGTGAATATGTAAAAGTAGATAATAAAGTATATAGGATAGTAGGAATAGAAAATGGAACAACAAAATTAACAAGTGTCGATTATGTAAGAGATGGTGAAACAGTATTAACTAAAAAATTTGGAAGTAACACAAATTGGGCAACATCGGTTACAAGTGGAGATGAAAACTATTGGGGAGCATATTTGAATAATTCCTGGTTAACGGAAAATTTGAAACAATATATAACAGAAGGAACATATTATTTGGGACAATATCCAAATAATGTAAATTATAAAAATACAATATGTAGTGTAAGTAATACAAGTGAAACAATAAAGAATTGTGAAAAAATAACAAATACATGGACAGGAAAAGTAGGATTGCCAAGAGTAGGAGAAATGTTTTCAGCTCAATTAGGAGAAGGTTCTGAAACATCAAGTGATATATGGTTAATAACCCCATATTCAGACTCAAATGTTCAATACGTCAGCAATCATGGCGGTTTGAGTTATCATTCGCCTTCATCGACTGCGTATGGTGCTCGTCCATCAATTAATCTAAAATCTGAAGTTAAAATAATTTCAGGAGATGGAAAGAGTGAGTCAACTGCCTACGAAGTAGGATTGTAAAATTTTTTCTTGCATCTTTCTTTAATAAAGAAAGAAATCAGCATGTTGAGGGAAATGGTAGTTATAAAAGTCGTATAGTTTGTCTTTCAGCTAATCTAATATCACAAATAACAAGCGAAAATAAAATAATAGAAGAACCATATTTTCTAGAAATTAGACTTTTTTTATGATTATTTTAAAATAATTTAATAGAGAGATATTTGATAGTATGATAGACTGCATATTAGTTAGAGATTATGACGAAAATGGTTGTGTTATTTGACCAAGAAAACGTGGCTTAGTCATATTGCTGTTGAAGTACCAGGAGAAGATACATCAAATGAGTGGCTTGAACCAGTAACTGATGAAGAATACAATAAATTAGATAATTAGAAAAGATAATTTTTATAAGCAGACTATTTATGTTTGCTTTTTTGTTGTTTTATATTCAATTTAAAATAATTTGCATAATTATATTGTCAAACAATTTTTCAAACTATATAATAATGTTATTATCAAGGAGGTCAAAAATGCAAGAAAGTAATATTATTTTATATGAAACAGAAGATGGAAAAATAAATATAGATGTAATTTTAAGAGATGAAACAATCTGGCTTACGCAAAAAAGTATGGCAGAATTATTTGATGTAAATATTCCTGCAATTTCTAAACATTTAAACAATATATATGAAGAGAAAGAATTACAAAAAAAATTAACTATTTCCAAAATGGAAACAGTTCAAAAAGAAGGAAATCGTAAAGTAAAAAGAAGTATAGAATTTTATAATTTAGATGCTATAATTGCTGTAGGCTATCGAGTAAACTCTAAAAAAGCAACACAATTTAGGATATGGGCTACTAATGTTTTAAAAGATTATATTATTAAAGGTTTTAAAATAGATGTAGAAAGAATGAAAAATGGGCCAAAATTTGGTAAAGATTATTATGAAGAATTACTTGAAACTATTAAAGAAATTCGTTTAAGTGAACGAAGACTTTATCAAAAAATTACTGACTTATTTGAAAGTACAAGTATAGATTATAATAAAGATTCTGAAGAAGCATATACATTTTTTAAAATTGTTCAAAATAAACTTCATTATGCCATATCTGGTCATACTGCTGCAGAGCTCATATATAAACGAGTAGATGCTAATAAAGAACATATGGGACTTACTAATTGGAAGCATTCTCCAAATGGAAAAATTATGAAATATGATATAAGTATTGCCAAAAATTATTTAAACGATCAAGAAATTAAAAGATTAGAAAGTTTAACAGCATTATTTTTAGACTATGCTGAAGATATGGCAAACGAGCATAATCTAATGACAATGAAAAAATGGATTGAAGCAACAGATGATTTATTGAAATTTCGAAAAAAAGAAATTTTGTCAAATTCTGGTAACATTTCTCATAAACAGGCTTTAGATAAAGCTAATGAAGAATATGAAAAATTTAGAATAAAACAAGATAAAAATTATATATCGTCAATGGATGAATTGTATGAAAGATATTTAGAAGAAAATAAAAAGTAGATTGAAAAAATTATTGTCAAACAAGCGTTACCACTATATAATGATTTTATAAACTGAATGAAAGGAATTGATAAATAATGAAGAATGAAATTATATTATTTGAAAATCAAGATGTTAAATTAGAAGTCAATATGAAAGATGAAACTGTATGGCTATCTTTAGAACAAATGGCTAAATTGTTTGATAGAGATAGAACAGTTATAACAAGACATATAAATAATGTTTTTAAAGATAATGAATTAGATAAGAATGAAGTATGTGCAAAATTTGCACATACCACTCAACATGGTGCATTATCAGATAAGACTCAAACTAGAGAATTAGATTACTATAATCTTGATATGATAATTAGTGTTGGTTATCGTGTAAAATCTAAAAATGGTGTTATTTTTAGAAAATGGGCAGCTAAAATTTTAAAAGATTATATGATTAAAGGTTATGCAGTTAATCAAAAAAGGTTAGAATATCTTGAAAAAACAATAAAATTAATAGATATTGCTGGAAGAATAGATACTGAATTAAAAGGCAATGAGGCTCAAGAAATAATTAAAGTAATAAATAATTATTCAAATGCTTTAGATTTACTTGATGATTATGACTATAAAAGAATATCAAAACCTATCGGAACAAAAGATGATAAAAAAATTACTTATGAAGATTGTATAGAAATAGTTAGTCAATTAAAATTTAATAGTAATAGTGATTTATTTGCTCTTGAAAGAGATGAAGGATTAAAAGCAATTATAGGTACAATATATCAATCTTTTGATGGTAAAGAGTTATATCCAACAATAGAGGAAAAAGCAGCTAATTTTTTATATTTAATAACTAAAAATCATACTTTCATTGATGGTAACAAAAGAATAGCTGCCACATTATTTATATACTTCTTAAAATTCTATAATATTTTGTATAGTGAAAAAGGTCAAATTATTGACAATAATACACTTGTTGCAATTACACTACTTATTGCAGAATCTAATCCTAAAGAAAAAGATATACTAATTGACTTAGTAATGAACTTCTTAGTTTCAAAATAGAAATGTTTTATATCGATAGTAGATTAAAATAATTTATAAAATATATTGTCAAATAAATTTTCTTGTTATATGATTTTTTTATTAAGGAGGTTTTATATGAATCAAACTAAATTAGAAACAATTTCAAATCTTTTTGAAGGAAAAGAAATAAGAAGTATTTGGGATAGTGAAAAAGAAGATTATTATTTTAGTGTTGTTGATGTAGTTTCCGTTTTGACTAATTCTAATATTCCAAGAAATTATTGGAGTGATTTAAAAAGAAAGTTGAAACAAGAAGGTAGTGAGTTGCACGAAAAAATCGTGCAACTGAAAATTAAATCTGCAAAAGATGGTAAGTATTATAAAACTGATACATTAGATACCAAAGGAATATTTAGACTGATAGAATCAATTCCTAGTCCAAAAGCAGAACCGTTTAAGGTCTGGCTTGCCAATTTAGGTAGTGAAAGAATTGATGAAATATTTGACCCTGAAATTGCTATTAAAAGAGCTATAGATTATTATCGTAAAAGGGGATATTCTAATAAATGGATTGAAGCCAGATTAAAAGGTATATTAGATAGAAATAAATTAACTGATGTATGGAAAGATGGTGGAATTAAAAAAGATTATGAATTTGGAATATTGACAAATGACATATATAAAGAATGGTCTGGTATGAAAGCCTCAGAATATAAAGCATATAAAGGTATTAGAAAAGAGTCTTTAAGAGATAATATGTCTGATATAGAAGTAGCCTTAACGGATTTAGGAGAAATAGCAACTCGTGAACTTGCAAAAGAACATAAACCTTATGGCTTAGAACAAAATAAAAAAATTGCTAAAATGGGTGGTCATGTTGCAAAAGTTGCTAAAGATGATATTGAAAAAAACTTAGGTAAGTCAGTAATTAGTAATAAAAATAATCTTAACTATAAATATTTAGATGAAAAAGAAAAATTGGAAAATAAAAAAATAAATTTATTAAAAAATGAACAGCCTAGTTGATTTAATCATATTGCTCTTAAAATACCTAGGAAAAAAATTAACAATTTTTTTATATAACTAGTCGAAGAATAAAAGACTTAGTTTTTTTTACATTTTATGACCAATTGACTTTTTCTTTTTATATTTATGTGGTAATTTATATTACGAATGGAGTTTTTATGAATGTTAAAGAATTAGAAAAAAAATATAAACAAGTATGTAAATTAAATGATGGTAATTATGCAGTAAGTAGTAAAGCCAGAGATGAAGAAAGTGAAGAAGATTATTGGAGTGCTCATACACAAATAGATGAAGTATATGGATTAGAAGGAAAATGGGGATTAGTAGATAAAGATAATAATCTTATTATAAAGCCAAAATATATCTATCCTTTTATAGAACAAGGTGATAATTATCAAGTAATGTTACCATATGAATATCAAAAAATTGATGGTAAAGAAATAATAGTAACTTTAAAGCATGGATTAATAGATAAAAAAGGTAATACTATAATACCTATAAAATATTTATTTATGGAATGTATGGATAATACAGGAACATATTTTAAAGTTTTTAATAGTAAATTAGAAAAAGATGGTGTTTTAGATAAAGAAAATAATATTATTGTTCCATTTCAATATCAATATATACAATCATCTCCTGATTTAGAATTAATGATAAAAACAAAATATTGTGATATTTATCCAGATAATATATATCAAGTAAAAGTACGCAATAATGATTTGTATGGTGTATATGATTTAAAATTAAAAAAAGAAATAATTAAACCTAAATATAAATACCTAAAAATTATTGGCTATAACAAATTTTTAATTGGAGAGGATTATGATAGTTGCAATACTTTAATAAATGAAAAAGAAAGTGTTATAATTAATTAGGTGATTGCTAATGAATAAAATTTATCATGAAAAAAATGGAAATGCTTTATACATTATAAATATTTTAAAAAAGTATTCTTGTGAAGAACACAAACTTTCAGTTGCAGAACTTATAAAATATATTGAAGATATATATGGAGTAAAAAATGATCGTAGAACTATAGAAAGAAATATTCTTCTTTTAAAAGATAAATTAGATTATGATATTCTAGTTTCCAAGGAAGGTAATAAAAATTATTATTATTTATTAAACAATCCTGATACAGATTTTGAACCAGGAGAAATAAGAACAATTATTGATACTTTTAGTTATGCTACTTTTATGCCAGAAAATATATCTAAAGAAATAATTAAGAAATGTCGAAATATGCAAAATGTATATGAAAATGAAAAATTAAAAGATTATCAAATATATTCTAGTAATATTAAAACTAATAATAAGGAAATTATAAAAAATATAGAAGATATTAATAATGCTATTTATAAAAAGAAAATGATTAGTTTTGATTATTATAAATATGAACTTAATCCTACTTTAAATAGTGTAAAAATAAATAGTTATATAGTATCTCCTTATAATATAATTTATTCTATTCAAGAGTTATATTTAATTGCTTTAAAAAAAGGAGAAAAGAATCTTAAAAAATTTCGGCTTGATAGAATAAAAAATATTAACATATTAGATGAAGATATATCTAATAGTATAAAAAAAGATGATATAAAAAAAATAATTGATGCTTCTATTTCTATATATGGAGGAGTAGGAGAAGATATTGAAGTTTTATGTTGTAATTCTTTACTTGATAATGTTATTGAAGTATTTGGAAAAGATATTAAAATATCTAAATATGATGATAACTATTTTAAATTAACTATGAATAAAGATATAGAGGGTTTTAAATATTATGTTTTAAGAAATATAGAATTTATAAAAATTATTAAACCAGAAAAATTAAAAGATGAGATAAAAAGAATTTTGAAAAACTATTTAGAAGACAACTAACATTTTATGACCAGTTATATTGTTTGATATATTGAAATATGCTAAACTCTTTTTAAAGGAGTGAGATAATGAAAATAAAAAGTTATAGTGATTTAGAAAAAGTTGAAGATAATATGGTAGTTGATTTAAGTTTATTAGAACCTAAATTAATTAAAAGAGCAATCGATTTTTTAGCAGGTTTAACTTGTAAAAATGGAAGTTTAACAAAACTCTCTTGTTATACATATTTAGTTAAAATAAATGGTAGGTGAAAAAAATATGGATAAAGTATTATATAGTTATGCTAAAAAAAATACAAAAATTAATTTATATGATGAAAATGAAACAGAAGAATTTAAGGAAGAATATCGAAAATTTTTAAATACTTTGTGGGAAGATATTAAAAATAACAAAAAAAATTATAAAAAAAATCCCAATAGAGGAATATATTTTGACCCAGATAGTTTTGCTGGTAAAAACCGAGGTAATCCTTTATTCTATGAAGATTTATGCAAGTTTTTAAATTCTAGTCTTGATTATGAAAAATATAAATATGTGGATAATTTTATTGAGTGTAATGGTGTTAAACTTTATTCAGACCAATTTGGATTTTCTGCTCCTTGTACTAACTTAAATCATATTTATGATAAGTATTTAGAGGTTTCTCAAAAACTTGGTAAGGATAAAGATGAAACAATAGAAAAAGTAATAAAGTGGGTAATGGAATCCCGAACAGTTGGAGGTTCATTTATTTGGCCTAATGTAAAAGGTTCAAAAAAAACTTATAATTTTCGTAGAGGAGGAAGTTGTTATGGTGGAAGTTATATAGAAGATAGGGTTGATTTAACTTTACTAGAAATAAGAAATTATTTTAAAAAAACTAGTACAAAATATGATATTTTACCTAGTTGTGAAGAAGAAAGAAAATGGTTAGATTCGTTTGGAAGTTTCGAAAATTATGTTGATGAATTAAAGTTTAAGGCTTTTGTAGATAAAAATTATATGCCATATGATATTGTGAATAGTGATTTTGCTGAAGGAAATAAGAAAGTTATTGATGAAAGTGAAGTTGATTATAAAAAGAAGCATTCTATATATATAGTAGAAGATGAAAGAGATTATTTAGGTAAAATAGAGAGAATGCTTAATAATGTAAATATATTAATTAATGAAAGGTTTAAAGAAGGGTTAGGAGAAACAAATCAAGAATAGCTATACATTATGTGACCAGTCTTATTGCATATTCTTTCTTTTTAGAATAAAATTCTAATGGAAAAGGAGGAAATAAGATTTTGAAAAAGTATAGAGTCATCATGAATAATGTTGACAAAGTTACAGATTATATTGACCTTTGTAAGGATGTTAGAACAATTTATATGAATAGTATATTTGCTCAAAAGAATTTAAGAATATTAGCTAAGAAGGTTCCTAAAAAATATGATGTTGAAAGTATTAAACAGTTTGAAAAGGAGACAGGGCTAATTTTAAAATACTATATATTTGATAACAAATATGATTTTTTGGAGTATACACACTTAGGAGTATTTCCTGATAATGAACGGTTAATAAGGGAGTATGGTATTGGAAAGTATCCTTATGAAGAGATGATGAAAACTCATCTTGAAAACTTTGATATATTAATAATTGATAAAACTAATATTAAAAATGTAAAGAAGTTATCACTTTGATAACTTCAGATTGATTCATTAGAATGAATTTTGAATATTAAATATCTAAAATAGAATTACAATTTGCATGAGTAGACTAGAAATAGTTTACTTTTTTTATGATATAATTATTATGAAAATTTTATTGATGTAATGTATATTTTTAATATTTCTTTAATTTTTGTAATATATAATTTTAAATGTTGGAGGTGGTATATTGAGAATTTTAGTTGTTGAAGATGAAGAGACACTTGCAGATGTAATTGCAACAAAACTACGGCGAGAAAAATATGAAGTTGATACAAGTTTTGATGGTGAAGATGGACTATATAATGCTGTTTCTAATATATATGATTTAATAATTCTTGATATAATGTTACCTAAAATGAATGGTTTAGAAATATTAAAAGAGATAAAAGAAAATGATATAAGTGCTAAAGTAATAATGCTTACTGCCAAATCGGAATTAGAAGATAAGCTAAAAGGATTTGAAAATGGAGCCGATGATTATGTAACAAAACCTTTTCATATTGAAGAATTGATTGCCAGAGTAAATGTTCAATTAAGAAATAAGGGAAATCATAAAATTAAAGATATATTAGAATATAGTGATTTATCATTAAATATTAGAACATCTACTTTAACATGTAAAAGTACCAATGAGTCAATAAATATTCCTTATAGAGAATTTCTATTACTTGAATATTTTATGAATAATAAAGAACAAATTATATCAAAAGAACAAATTTATGATAAAGTTTGGGGAATTGATACAGATTATGAGTCTAATAATTTAGAAGCATACTTATCTTTTTTAAGAAAGAAAATAAAAATTATTGGTTCAAAAGTAAATATTAAAGCAGTTCGTAATTTAGGTTATAAAATGGAGGAATAAAGAGATATGGAAAATTTAAAGAAGAAAACATTTTTTACAATTTTTATTATAATTTCTTTATTTGCTATCTTTTTTGCTATTTTCTTTAATATTCAAACATATCATAGGGAATATACTGGAATATTAAATAATCTAACGAGAATGAAAAACTTAACTATAGAAAGACACGAACCATTTGATAAAGAAAAGAAGCCTATTAATGATGAACTTCATAATAGAAAAGTTATGGACTATGAAGTTTATACATTTATCTTAGATGAAAATAATGAAATTGTTGATAAAATAAGTCATAGTGATAATGCTATAAGTGATGAGATTATAACTAAAGCCCAAAATATTATTGAAAGTAATAATACAAGTAAAGTAAGAATTGGTTGTTTATATTGGAATAAATATGCTTATAACTTTGAGAATAATAATTCTTTAACTATTGTAGATATAACTAACACTAGAAATATGTTACTTACTAATATGCTAATCTCTTTATTATTAGTTGGTATTGGGGAATTAGTTATTTATATCATTTCTAAAAAAATAACGGAATGTATTACAAAACCCGTACAGATTAGTTTTAATAGAGAAAAAGAATTTGTTGCTAATGCCTCTCATGAACTTAAAACTCCACTTGCAGTTATGATGGCAAATATTGATTGTTTAGATGTAAATAAGAAAAACGAAAAATGGATTAATAACTTAAAAAGTGAATCTGATAGAATGAGTAATTTGATAACAAGATTACTTGATTTATCTAAAACTGAATACTTGAAAAAAGAAAATTTTAGTAAAAATGATATTTCTATGATTGTAAAGAAGAGAGCATTAACATTTGAAAGTTTAGCATATGAAAAAAATATAACTATAGAAACCGATATTATAGAAAAAGTAAATTTTCTTTGTCATAAAGAAAGTATCGATGAATTAGTATCGATTTTAATTGATAATGCTATAAGTCATGGAAAGGAAAATAGTAAAATTAAAGTTAATTTATTAGTTTCTAAAAATGAAATAAAATTAGAAGTAATAAATGAAGGAGAATCTATTCCTGAAAGTGAATATGAAAAGATATTTGAGAGATTTTACAGAAATGATAAAAGTCATAATCGTAAAAGTGGAAGATATGGTTTAGGACTTGCTATTGCTAAAAATATTGTAAATGCCCATGATGGTAATATCAAGGCTTATTCTAAAGATGGATTTACTACCTTTGAAGTTAAATTTAAAAAAAATTAACATTAACGAAAAAAAGTTAATGTTTTTTAATCTTTCTTTAATATTTACATAATAAAATGATATTGTTATGAGGAGGATATTATGTTTATATTAAAAAACGCATGGATTTCAATTAAAAGAAATAAAGGAAGGAATATTTTAATAGGGATAATTATTTTAATTATTGCTTGTGCATGTACTATAACACTTGCAATTAAAAATACGGCTGTAGATTTAATAGATTCATATAAAAGTGCTTATGACAAAGAAGTAACAATTGGTTTTGATAGGGCTAATATGATGAAAGACTTTGATCCTTCAGGAGCAGAAGGAAGGGAAGGTGCAAGAGAAAAATTTGACAATATTGCAAGTTTTGGAGTTAGTGATATCGAATCTTTTGCTGATAGTAAGTATATAGAAAGTTATTATTATACTTATGGAGTTGGATTAAATGGCAATAATATTGAAAAAGCTGAAATTGAGTCAAATAATGATATGCCAAATGGATTCGGACATGGAAAAGGAAACAACATGTCATCTACTGATTTTACCTTAACTGGTTATAGTTCATTAGATGCTATGAATGAATTTATAAGTGGTGCCTATACAATGAGTGAAATAGCTGATAATGCTTGGGATATAGCCTTTGATGGTAATTATGTGTTTATCAATGAAGAACTTGCTACTTTTAATAGTTTAAAATTAAATGATAAAATAAAGCTTGAAGATGTTGATGGAAAAACGTATGAGTTTGAAATTATTGGTATTTTTAAAGAAAATGATGATGATAGTGTAGAGTCAATGTCAATGTTTTCTAATTCGGTAAATACTATAATAACAAATACTGATGCTGTTATAAATATTACAAATGGAAACGAAAATTTAAAGCCTTCAATTTATCCTACTTTTATTATAGATTCTTATGATAATGTAGATGAACTTCAGAAAGAATTTTATGAAAAGGGGTTAGATGAAAACTTTATTTTACAAACAAATGAAGAGTTAGCCTTAAGTGGAGTTTCAAGTATTAAAAATATTAATTCATTTGCAACTACATTCTTAGTAATTACACTTATTATTGGAGGAATTGTTTTATTTGTAATTAATATGATAAATATTCGTGAGAGAAAATATGAAATAGGAGTTTTAAGAACAATCGGTATTAGTAAGTTAAAATTAACTATGCAATTTGTCTTTGAACTTGTAATTGTTTCATTAGTTGCTCTTATACTTGGTGCAGGAATTGGGGCAGTATGTTCTAAAGGAGTTAGTAATTATTTACTAGAGAGCGAAATAAATAGTAGTAATTCTAAAAGCGAAGAAATAAATAAAAATTTTGGGGGACTTGCTAATCGTCATGGTTTAGAAGGTGGAATGCATGGTAAAGGAATGCCAGTTGTAGAGGCTTATGATTCTATTGATGCCGTTGTTGATATTACAGTTTTACTAGAATTACTTGGAATTGGATTAATACTCGTCTTAATAAGTTCAATTGCATCAATGGTTAGTATAGAAAGATTTTCACCACTTACAATATTGAAAGAGAGGTCTTAATAATGACAAATAAGAAAAATGTTAACTATGTTTCAAAAGATGAACTTGGAAAAAACGTTGTTCATAAAAAACAAATAGTTAATAATGAAAAAATAGAAATTAAAGATAACGAAAAAGGTAATAAAGAAAAAAATACTTCTTCAAAAAATATTATTTTAAGTATTAAAAATGCAAGTTACAGATATAGTGATGCCCTAAAAGATGATTATGCTTTAAGAAATGTTAGTTTTGACTTTGAAAGTGGAAAAATATATGCTATAAGAGGTCGAAGTGGAACAGGAAAAACGACATTATTATCTTTAATAAGTGGACTTGAAAAGTGTACTGAAGGTGAAATAATATTTGATGGTAAAAGTCTAAAAGATATGAATTTAGATAAGTATCGTAATAGTGATATTGGTATAGTATTTCAAAGTTATAATTTATTGCCTTTTATGACAGCAAGCGAAAATATAATTCTTTCTATGGATGCTAATGGTTTAAAAATCAAAAACAAAAAAGAAAAAGCTATTGAATTAATGGAAAAAGTTGGATTAAAAGAAAGTTATGCCAATCGTAAAGTGTTGAGGTTATCAGGTGGTGAACAACAAAGAGTTGCTATTGCAAGAAGTCTATCTTACAATCCAAAAATGATAATTGCTGATGAGCCAACAGGAAATCTTGATAAACAAACAGAAACGGAAATTTTAGATATATTTAAAAAATTAGCACATGAAGAAAATAAATGCGTTATTATTGTAACTCATTCTGGAAATGTATGTGATACTGTTGATGTTGTATATGACTTAAAGAATGTTAAAGAAGTTGATGAAAAAAATAAAATATAAATATTAAAGCAATTATATTTACTAAAAAGATAATATGTGAGTAAATTATTTCAAACAATAAATGAAGTTTTAAATGTCGTAAAAAGTTGAACACTTGATATTAATAAGTTTCTAAAAATAAAACAATAGTAAAAAAACTGTGAATATTTTCAACAGTTTTATTTTTTTCAAAATAATTAATTATGTAATACAAAATACTAGATATAATTGCTAAAACAAAAACAGATGTAATAACTAAATTAATGTTAAATACTTGAGAATCATACATGATTAAATAATAAATTCCCATTTTTGATATTAAAAGTTCTCCTATGATAACACCGACCAATCTCATAGAGGTAGATTTTGTATTTAAAGCAATTATATGTAGAATTGAATTTTTGCAAGGAAGTGAGAAATTATGCGTTAAGGATTAAAATGTTTGTTTTGGTTTATATAGTAGTGCTATTGCTAAATCAAAGGCTTTATCTTTCAGAAGTTGCATTTTTCATTTCGCAAAAAAATAAAAAGTTGTAATTTGCGAAATGAATGATATAATATTAATAGAGGTGACTAATTATAATATGAAAATAATTAAACGAAAATATTTAGATGATATAATTGCTGTTATGGGAACACCAGATATAAAGGTTATTACTGGAGTTAGGCGTAGTGGAAAATCACAATTACTTAATATGTTCATAGATTATGTTAAAGCAAATGATAATAAAGCTAATATTATTTATATAGATTATAATCTTGATAAATTTGATAATATAAAACAATATAAAGAGTTAATAAAATATGTTTCAGAAAAGTATGATTCTAAAAAGAATAATTTTATTATGATTGATGAAGTTCAAATGTGTGATGATTTTGAAAAAGCAATAAATAATTTTCATGCTGAAGGTAAATATGATATTTATATAACTGGTTCTAATGCCTTTCTTTTATCAAGTGACCTAGCTACTTTATTTACTGGAAGAACATATAGTATTGAAATATATCCATTTTCATATAAGGAATTCCTTGAATATTATGATTTAAGAAATAGTGAAGAAAATTTTGATAGATACGTTTTAGAAGGTGGATTTTCTGGTTCTTATTTATATAAAGATTTAGATAAAAAGTATAATTATATAGCTGATGTCTATAAAACCATGATTGTTAGAGATATAGTAGAGAGAAATAAAATCCAAAATATTCCTTTACTAGATAGTATTAGTGATTTTCTAATAGATAATATTGCTAGACTTACTTCATATAGAAGTATTACAGATACATTAAATACTTTTAAAGCTGATACTAATGATAAAACCGTTGGCTCTTATATTAAATATTTATGTGAATCTTTTGCATTTTATAAAATCAGGAGATATGATATTCAAGGTAAAAAATATTTATCCACTCAAGATAAGTATTATTTGTCAGACCATGCTGTAAAATATGCTATTCAAGGTACAAAAAATATGAATTATGGTAATATCTATGAAAATATAGTTGCAATGGAATTAATTAGAAGAGGATATGAAGTATACATTGGAATTTTATATGAAAAAGAAATTGATTTTGTTGCTATGAAAAGAAATGAAAAAATTTATATTCAAGTTTCTGATGATATAGGAAATGATTTTGAAAACAGTAAATTTAAGCGCGAAGTTGATTCTTTGCTAAAAATAAAAGATGCTTATCCTAAAATCTTAATTGCAAGAACTAAACATGACAACTGTCAATATGAAGGAGTTCAAATTATAGATATATCAAATTGGTTATCTGAATAGATAATTAGATGGTAGTTAAGAATAATTATCAACAACTTTATTTACACTCATGCAAATGAAAATAAAAATAATGCATTAAAAAAATAGAAACAACTTCTATTTTTTTTCAAAATAATTAATTACATAATACAAAATACTAGAAATGATAGCTAACACAAAAACAGATGTAATAACTAAATTAATATTAAATACTTGAGAACCATACATGATTAAATAACCAATTCCCATCTTTGATACTAAAAGTTCTCCCATGATAACACCTATTAGATTCATACTAACGTTTACTTTCATTGTGTTAATAATATTTTTCTTATTCGCTTGTAATACTACTTTAGTAAAAATTTGACTTTTTCTAGCATTCATACTTTTTAAAAGAGTAATATAACTTTTATCGGTATTTTTAAAGAAAGTATATAAATTAATGATGGTTATAAATAAAGAAATCATTAAACTCATAACAACGATTGAATTTGTACTAGCCCCAACCCAGATAATTATTAAAGGACCAAGTGCAACTTTAGGTAGAGAGTTTAAAATTGTTAAGTAAGGATCAAAAACTTTAGCCAAAAAATCATTCCACCAAAATAAAGTAGCTAATAAGAATCCTATACCAAAAGATAATAAACAACTAATTAAAATTTCGTAAAGTGTTACTAAAATATGATTTAAAAAGTTATTAGAATTTATTAGATTACTTATGGTACTTATAATGGAACTAGGGGAAGAAAACAAAAAAGTATTAATTAAATGAAATCTTGCTAGAAGTTCCCAAATTAAAAATAATATAAAAACAATGCTTAATTGAGTTACATAAATTAGACGTTTTCTTTTCTTTAATTGTTTTAGATAATTCTTGTGTTCTTTACTATAAGTGGACATCTAAATCCCTCCATATCTTATCATAATATTCACTAAATTCAGGAGCCTTACGATTTTTAGTTGGCAGTCCTTTATCAGTTAACTTTACATCGTATATTGTTTTTACTTGACATGGTCTTTTGGTTAAGACAACAACTCTATCAGAAAGACTTAAAGCTTCTGCTACATCATGCGTTATAATGATAACAGTTTTTCCTTCTTCTTTAATAATTTTATATAAATCATCGGAAAGTGCTAATCTAGTTTGATAATCAAGAGCACTATAAGGTTCATCTAAAAGTAAAATATCAGGATTAGTAGCAAGAGTTCTAATTAAAGCAACTCTTTGAATTCAGTATAGACACTTGGTAATAATCAAGAAAAGTAATAGAGTTTTTAATGTTAAAAGCATTTTTATTTATGATATAATGTTTAGCAAGTTATGAAAGTTTTAATGTAAATTAAAAGTTTTATAACGCTATTGTACCTAATTTCT
>CANRJE010000017.1 GCA_947630865.1 uncultured Bacilli bacterium
TATCATATGTTAATTTTCATTTTAATGACTTACTTCCCGTATTTAAAAAAGCGGGAACTTTCAAATTTATTTTTAGAGGAAAAAATAAGTTATTGTAAAAAGTTTTAAAAAATGATAGACTAACTCTGGTGATTTTAAATGACTTGGGGTAATAATAAACGATATTATACTTTGGATTGTTTTTATAAAGAAAAATTTGGCTCTAAAATTGCTAAAGTTAGTTTGAATGCTGGATTTACTTGTCCTAATCGTGACGGTACAAAAGGAGTAGGGGGATGTATTTATTGTTCTTCAAATTTAAGTGGGGAATATGCTGGTAAAAAAGGTGAAGATATAAGAAAACAATTTGATGAAATTAAAAAAGTTATGTTACATAAATGGCCAACTGCTAAGTTTATTGCTTATTTTCAAGCTGGTACTAATACTTATGCTGATGTTCTCGAATTAAAAGAAGTGTTTGAACCTATCTTGAATGAAAAAGATGTTGTTGGCATTAATATAGCTACACGTCCTGATGCAATAAGTAATGAATGTTTAGATTATTTAGAAGACCTTAACAAACGAACTTTTTTAACAATTGAGCTTGGTCTTCAAACAATTCATGAAACAACAAGTATATTAATTAATAGATGCCACACTTTAAAAGAATTTCATGATATGGTTTTAGAATTAAGAAAAAGAAATATCAATGTTGTTGTTCATATTATAAATGGTCTACCTTATGAAACAAAAGAAATGATGTTAGAAACAGTTAAATATTTAAATCAATTAGATATAAATGGTATTAAAATTCATATGTTACATATTTTAAAAAACACTAAGTTAGAAAAAATGTATCAAAAAGAAAAGTTCCATGTTTTAACGAAAGATGAATACATTGATATTGTTGTTTCGGAATTAGAATTATTAAGACCAGATATTGTTATTCATCGTATTACAGGTGACCCTAAAGTAGAAGATTTAATAGAACCTACTTGGTTAGTAAAAAAATTTGTCGTTTTAAATGATATTGATAAAGAATTAAAAAAAAGAAATACCTATCAAGGTAAATCTTTAGAAGTTAACGTTAAATAGAATTTAAAGATTCTATTTTTTTCTATGTTCTTTTAATAAAAGTTCAATTAAGCTTGTCAATGAATAAATAATTATCGTGATAAGAATTGATAGTAAAAGTGTATTTTCAAATGGAGTAAAAATAGCAATAATAGTATTAGTTATCACAGTTATAATACAAGCAATAAATAAATATCCTTTTATTTTTATAACTTTTTCTATTTTTTCTTTTTTAAAATAATCTTTATCTTTTGTAAATGTTCTTATTAATTCACATAAGAGAATAACGATAACTAACCACATAATTCTTTTTATTAAAGCCATCCAAACAAATGTAGTAACTTCAATATCTAAAGCATTATGATTTTCAATTAAATCTCTATCATAATTTGTTGTTATATTATAAAGATATGAAAAATTTTCTTTGTCACTTTCATGAGTAAAACCAGCATCATAAAAAATTTCACTATAGGAAATATAATTTTCTCTATCAAAAAAATAAACTACTGTCTTTGTTGTAAAAACAACCGCTTCTAAAACATATCCTAAAAATAATATAAGTAAAAATAACACTTCAACAGATGTAATTAAAGTATTTAACCATAACCTCTTTTCTTTCTTCTTCTTCATGATTCCTCCGTAATTATAAAATAACACAAAATAGTTTTAAAGACAAGAAAAAAAGATAACACAAGTTATCTATTCAACAGGAGTTCCACATTTAGAACAAAATTTCATATCTTTTTCTAATTTTTGTCCACAGTTAGCACAATAATGCACTTTTGAGTCTTTTGATTTTGTTTTTTCTTCTTTATCATTATCATTCAAATCCTCATCTTCTTCTAATTCATTAGTTTCAGTATCTGCTATTCTTGCTTTTCCAGTTATTTTTTTTCTCATAAAGAAAATAATTGTTCCCCCAAGATTGAAGCCAAAGAAACCTGATAAAATTGCTATTAAAGTTGCTTTTTCTTTGATTTCTTTTTTCATAACATTATATAATGCTATAGCTACTAAGACACTTACAGCTATTGAAATTAAATAACTTAATGTACCAGAAGAAATTGAAGCAATACTATTTTTAAAAATTAAATTTTCTATATTACCTAAAGAAGACACTAAAATGCTTCCTAGACTTAAACCAAATGTTATCCATATTAAATATGGTTTCTTTTTTGATTTAGGTAAATATAAATCGTATCCTAACTTTCCTATTAAATAAATATTAGCATATGGTATAAAAGCTATCCATGGTCTAGGAAAGTTATTCTTTTTTGCTAAATCCATTATTCCTAATGAACCTAAAACATATAATGCAATAGCAATTCCAATAAAAATAATTAATAAAAAGATTAATATTATTCCTATAAAAAACATATTTTTCCTCCTCTATACTTTGACTTTCACCTAATTTTCAAAGTATCACAATTAATTTTATGTTAAAAGAAAATTTTAATTAAAATTATCTTTACATAAAAAATATCACAAAAAGAAAAGAAAAACAAGAAAAATAAATATTTTTTTTAAATCATAAAAAAAGAATATATAAAAACTAATTTTACTACAATATTATTAATTAAATTCATTGTCATTTGTATATTAATTTTTCTATATTTCTTTTTTAATTAACTTAATAACTTTTCTATATGCAAGAAAAAAGATAACTAAAATTATCTAGTTATCTACTCAACAGAATTTCCACAATTTGGACAGAATTTAGTATCTTTTTTCAATTTACTACCACAACTTGGACAAAACTTAACATTTTCATCTTTAGAAGAAACTTCTGATTTTACTTCATTAGTATTATTAGTTGAACTATAATTTGAAGAACCTTTTAAATTTTTCTTATTAGAAAGAACAATAATTCCTAAAGCTAGTAAACCAAAAATTGCAACTAAAACAGTATATAAAACTACTTTATCTGGTCGTTCTTCTTTGAAAATATTATAGAATGCTATAGCTACAAAAACTGTTAAAGCAATTGAGCACATTGTTCCTATAACTCCTGAAAAGAATACTTTAGCAATTGCTACTCCAAGAGTAACCCAAGTTAACGCTTCCATTTTCTTTTCTTTTGGTGGATAAACTTCAAATCCTAATTTTCCTAATAAGTAATAATTAGCACAAGGAATCCAAGCTAACCATGGATTAGGTATATTATTTTTTTTAGCTAACTCCATTATTGATAAAGCTCCTAATACATATATTGCAATAATAAAAGCTAATAGTAAAAATACTACGACTAACCCCATACCAGCTATTGCAACTGGCCATCCACTTACATAATCTTCCATTTTTTACTCCTTTCCTTTTATCTATTAAAGCGAAAATGACAAATATCGCCATCTTTCACTAAATAGTCCTTTCCTTCAATTCGAAGCTTTCCAGCTTCTTTTACTTTTATTTCACTACCACAAGCAATTAAATCATCATAACTCATAACTTCTGCTTTGATAAATCCATCTCTAAAATCTGTGTGAATAATACCAGCACAATCTCTTGCATTCATTCCATCTTTATAAGTCCAGGCTCTAACTTCATCTGAACCAACTGTAAAATATGTTTTTAATCCTAGAATCTCGTAAGTTGCATTTATTAATTCATCTAAACCACTTGATTTAACACCTAGCATCTCTAACATTTCATTTTTCTCTTCAATTGATAACTCTGATAGTTCACTTTCAACTTTAGCACACATTTTAATTACTTTTATTTTATCATCTTGCAAGTATTCTTTTAAAGCTGTTACATAATTATTATCAGGAAGAGCTAATTCATCTTCCTTAATATTAGCTAAATAAATTATAGGTTTCATTGTTAAAAATTGAAATGATTTTATTTTTTGCTTTTCATCATCACTAAAATCAATATCCCTTAAAGGAATTGCATGTTCTAAAGCATCTTTTGCTTTAGTTAAAGCTGAAACTTCAACTAAAGAATCGGCATCTTTTGTTGTCATAGCCTTTTTATAAACTTTATCAAGACGATTAGTAACAATTTCCAAATCACTTATGGTAAGTTCTAAATTAATAATATCAACATCTCTTACTGGATCACAGCCCCCTTCGACATGAATAATATTTGAATCATCAAAACATCTAACAACTTCAACAATTGCATCTACTTCTCTTATATGTGATAAGAATTTATTTCCTAAACCTTCTCCAGTTGATGCACCTTTTACAAGTCCTGCAATATCTGTAAACTCATAACTTGCTAAAATTAAACGTTCAGGCATATACATTTCATTTAATACGTCCATCCTTTTATCAGGTACATTTACAATACCAACATTAGGATCAATTGTTGCAAAAGGATAATTTGCTGCTAAAATATTTTGCTTGGTAATAGCATTGAATAGGGTAGATTTTCCAACATTTGGAAGCCCTACAATTCCTGCTTTTAAACTCATATTCCCTCCTTACACAGTTGGATATACTCCTGGTCCAATTGGTAATCCTATTATATACCAACCAATTAAAAGTATCAACCATGTAAATGAAATTATTAAACAATATGGCATTACAAGTTTAATTGTTCCCAAAATTCCAATTGGATTATTTTTATCTTTATTATAAATATTTAAATAAGCAACTAATATAACAAAGAAAGCTGATAAAGGAGTAATTCCATTTGTCATAGAATCAGAGGCCCTCAACACAAATTGCAAAAACTGTGGCGAAATATTAAATTGCATTAATGGAGGAACAATAACTGGAGCTAAAATCATCCATTTGGCAGAAGGTGTTGTAAGAAACAAGTTAGCTAAAGCAATTAAAAGAATTGAAATTATTAGAAGAGCGATACCTCCAAATGAAATACTATCAATCACATTAGCAACTATTCCAGTTAATATTGTACCAATATTAGTTTTTCTAAATATTAAAATAAATTGAGCAGCAACAAAGATAAGAATTAAAACTCCACCTAAATTTTTTAAATCTTCTTTGCAACCTTCGAAGACATCTCGATCGTTTTTAAATTTTTTAGAGCCAAAACCATAAGCAAGACCAGTTACAATAAACATCAAAGACATCATATATGTAAAACCATCTTGGAAATAAGAATTATCTCCAAAAATTTGTTTTAAATAAGTAGTTTCATTCATATCAAGAAGCATTCCTGATAAAGGAAGATTAGGAATAACAGAATATACAAATAAAACAAACATGACAATAAAAGCAATTAAAGCAAATTTTAAGCCACGAGATTCCTTGTATTCCGTATTAAGTCTTTCTTGTTCTATATCATCATTATTAATAACTTCAACCATTTCTGTTGTTTCAGATGCTTCAAGAACTTTTTTAGTCTTATGAAACTTAGGTACAATAATTTTTTCAACAATTATCGTTCCAACTATTGATAGAATAATCGTTGATGCAATCATTATAAATAAATTAGATAATAAACTTACATGGTAACTACTATCAACAAGTCTTGCCGCACTAGTTGTATATGGTATTAAAGAAACTTCTGCTGAACCAGCAAATATTGTTGTTCCAGAACCAAAAGCAACTCCACAAAAAGCTGCTAATACTCCAGCCATTGGATTTCTTCCTTTTGCTTCAAAGATACTAGCTGCAAGAGGTATTAATATTACATAACCTGTATCATTAATAATTGTTGAAATTGTACCAATTAATATTATGAGAAAAGTTATTATTCGATTATCTATTTTTGAAAATATTTTTTTATTTACTAAATCTAAAAAACCACTTGAAGACATCACTGATATTCCAATAGCCATTATAATAAACATACTAAGAGGAGCAAAACTAATAAAATTAGTTGCTGCATTACTAATAGCATATTTCAATCCATCAAAATTAAAAAGATTTTCAACTTGAACAGTATTTTGAACTATTGATAAATCAGTTGGATTTATTGTACTATAAGTTGTTTGAAATTTAAAACCACTTAAAATTCCACTAATTATCATTGTTAAAAGTATTAGTATTAAATATAAAGTTGCTGGATGAAATTTAGGTCTTTTTAATCTTAATTTTTTCTTTTTATTCATTTTTATCACCACTAAAAGAAATTATTTTTTTTATTTTTTTATTAAATTCTACCCGAGGTAACATAACAACATGCCCACAATTTAAACATTTTATTTTAATATCAGCACCAAGTCTTACAACACTCCAATCATTAGCACCACAAGGATGTGGTTTTTTCATTGTAAGTCTAGTACCTATATCATATTTTTTTTCTTCCATAAACTACTCACTTATTTTAAGAATATCCATAATTCGATTAAAATCATTTAAATCTTGGAAATTAATCTCGATTTTTGTCCCCCGTACTCGAACCTTTGTACCTAATTTTTCACATAAAAGTTCCTGAATATATTTATATGTTTTTAACTCTTCTGTTTCATGTCTTTCCATTTTATTACGTTTTTCAACTGTTTTATCTTGAGAAAGTTCTTCAATTTGACCACTTGTTAAACCTTCATTGATAATTCGATCAGCTAATTCTTCAACTTTAGCAACATCACTTATTTTACTTAAAGTTCGTGCATGAGTCATAGGTATTTTTCTTGCTATAACTAATTCTTTAACAGAATCAGGAAGATTTAAAAGACCAACCATATTGGTTACATAACTTCTACTTTTTCCTATTCTTTGGGCTAATTGTTCATGATTAAGTCCTTTAGCTGCCATTAAACTTTGATAAGCTAAAGCTTCTTCAATTGGATTTAAATCTTCTCTTTGTAAGTTTTCAAGTAAAGCTATTTCCATCATTTCTTGATCATTAAAATCTCTAACAATAGCAGGAATTGTTGTTTTACCTGCTAGTTTACTAGCTTTAACACGTCTTTCTCCAGCTACTATTTCATAACCTTTAATACTTCTTTTTACTATAATAGGTTGAAATACTCCATGTTCTTTAATTGATTCAGCTAGTTCTTCTAAAGCTTCTTGCTCGAAAACTTTTCTTGGTTGATAAGGATTACTTCTTAATTCATCTATATTTACTTCAACTATTTCTTCTTTTGGGGTTTCTTCAATTATTTCTTGTTCCAAAGTATCTATATCTAATACTTCAGCTGAAAATAATTCTTCTAAACCTTTTCCTAATGCTCTTCTTCTAGGCGTTTCCATTACGAATAATCACTTCCTTTGCTAAATTTATATAGGCTTCACTGCCTTTACTTTTAGGATCATAAGCAACAATTGGTTTGCCGTGACTTGGAGCTTCTGCTAATCTTATTAATCTTGGTATTATTGTTTCATAAACTCTATCTTTAAAGTAACTTCTTATTTCTTCAATAACATCAAGCCCTAAATTTGACTTTGATAACATTGTCAATAAAACTCCTTCTATTTCTAGTTTAGGATTTAAATTCTTTTGAGCTAACATAATTGTATTTAATAATTGAGTAATTCCTTCAAGGGCATAAAATTCACATTGAACTGGAATTAAAACAGAGTTACTTGCTGTTAGAGCATTAGTTGTTATCATACCCAAACTTGGAGGACAATCAATGATAATATAATCATAATCATCTTTTATTAATTCTATTTTATTTTTTAATTGATGAGATCTTTTAAAAGCTGGATCAGTTTTACCTTTTTCAATTAATTCTATATCAATTCCAGCTAATTGAATAGTTGCTGGTATAATATCTAAATTTTTAAATTCTGTTTTTACAATGATTTCAGAAGCTATTGCTGTATCTCTCAATAAATCATAGACACTTTTTTTTATATCTCCTTTATTAATTCCGACCCCCGTTGTTGCATTACCTTGTGGATCAAGATCAATAAGTAAAACATGTTTTCCTAGTAAGGCTAAACTTGCTGATAAATTAATGCTAGTTGTTGTCTTGCCAACTCCTCCTTTTTGATTTACTAATGAAATAATTTTTCCCATCTTTACCACCTTCTATTTATGCCACAAATCTATTCTATCAAAAATAAAAGAAATAAGCAAAGGTATTTAAAAAAATACCAAAAAAAAGTTACAAACTTTTTTAGTAAAATTAGAATGCAACTTTTATTTCTTTATTTTTATTGTTATTTGATAATAATCATCAAATTCAATTTCTTCAGTATCCATTTTTATGTTTTCTTGTTTTATGCGATCGGTTGTTTTCTTTAATTCCAAAACAGCACTTCTTGGATCATTAATAGTTATTTCTGGTTCTAGTTTAATGTAATCTTTTTTAGGTGTTTCACTTGTTGCGGTATTAGAATCTTGATTTTCAACTTCATTTGGTAAACCGCCTTCTGAAGGAGCTTCATTGTTATCTGCCTCCATTTTGGCTTTTTGTGCTTGAAGTTCTGCAATTTTAGCATCTAACATTTGTTCAAAATCAGGTTTTTCAGTCTCAGAATTGTTATCTATTTTATTATCAGTTTCTGATAAAGTGTTTCTGGTATCGCTATTTTCCTGATTATTACTTTCAAAAGATGAATTATTATTAATATCATTAGGTGTCTCTTTTGAATCAAAATCCATATTAGTTTCGCTAATATTAGAATTATCATTACTATTCTCATTTATAGGTTCATTTATATTTTGATTATTAGGAACACTAACTATATTTAAAGGGGCATTAAATAGTCCGCCTTGATTAGGAATTGCCATATTTGAATTAGTATTTGAACCAGGAAATGAAAAATCATTAATAGGTTGATTAAACGGATTTGGAGTATTAAAATTATCATTAGGTATGCTAGACATGAAATTTGTTTGAGCATTATTGTCTTCAAATGCATTATTTGACATATTATTATTAATATTAGTATTAGCAAAGTTATTGTTGCTATTATTATTCACATCAAAATTATTACTAAAATTATTAGGTCCAACATTTGAAGGCATAAAGTTATTTTGTGGTTGAGGATTATCATCATAAGATGGAAATTCTGGATTAATTGGTTCTTGAAAGTTATTCATACCACTATCAAAATTGTTTTGATTGCTAAAATTATCAGCTTCATCAAAATTTGGCAAAAATTGATTAGTATTTTTACTTGAATTTTCTTCTTTTATTTGACTTATAAATCTATTAGAACTATTACCTTGTTCTGTTTCTACATTGTTAGTATTGGCATTTTGCATCATCATAGGATTGCCATCTAACATAGATCCCAAAGAAGTAGAATTATTTCCTTCAGGTGTTGAACTATTATCTTGAAAAGAACTATTCATAAAATTATTGTCATTACTTGGAGCATATGAAGTAGAGTCTTTAAAATCTTGATAATTATTTGTATCTTCATGACTAAAAGATTGATTATCTACATCATTTTGAGGAGTAGGAGACGAAAATGGCTCTTGATTAGCAAATGGACTAACATATTGATTGCCATTATTTCCATAATTTGGAATATTATTAAACATTCCATTCATTCCACTTTGAATTGAGCTTTGATAGTCATTCAATCCCATATTTCCAAAACTACTTCGATAATTTCCTGAATTACCATAAGGATTATTGTTAAAATTGCCATTAGGCATCTGATTCATATTTTCATTATTCATATCACGATCTTCCAACCTTTCTTTATTTTCGTTCTTTTCATTTTTATTTTCTTCTTGAAGAGATTTTTTTATTTCACCTTCAAGTTCTCTTACTGTTAATCTTTCTTTTTTTACTCTTTCTAAAAATGCAAGTTGTTTTTCTTTAGATTTTAAATTTAATAAGCTTCTAGCATGTCTTTCCGATATCTGATTTTTAATTAAGGAATCCTGAACTTCTTCTGGTAAAGACAAAAGTCTTAATTTATTAGCAATCATTGGTTGACTACGACCTAAAGTTCTTGCTAATGCTTCTTGAGTCATAGAGGGTTCTAATTCTAAAATTCTTTTATAGGTTCTAGCTTCTTCTATCGCACTTAAATTTTTTCTTTGTAAATTTTCAAGCAAAGATAGCTTAGCACTTTCATTATCATCACTTTCTCTTATAATAGCAGGAATTGTTGTTTTACCTGCAAGACTTGATGCTTTACAACGTCTTTCTCCAGCTATAAGTTCATATTTATCTCCGAATTTTCGTACAATAACTGGTTGAATAACTCCATGTTCTTTAATAGAGTCAGCTAGTTCTTTTAAAGCATCTTCATCAAAGACTTCACGCGGTTGAAACCTATTAGGAATTATGTCATCAAGTTTTAATTCAATAACTTTCTTTTCCTCCTGACTACTATCCATAGAATCCCTCTTCTTTCTTTTTGCTATTTCCCTATAATAATATCTTATCTCAAAATTCACTTTTTGACAATCTTTTTTTTGTATTTTTCTTTTTATAAAAACATTTCCCAAAAGATTTACTAAAAATAAAATAGCTTATTATTATTTTCAATAAATTAAATAATAATTTTGAATCAGAACTTAATCATTAATATTTGATGCAATATTTCTTTAAAACAAATTACAGTTTTTTCTATAAACTTATAAAAACCTTACTTCTTAATTTAGAAATAAGGTTAATTTAATTATCTATTATTTTTTCAAATAATCTTTTTTTATCTTATCGTAACGTCTAGGAAACTTTTTAGGTGTTTCATTTTCTTTTACTATTTTGACTAAAGTTCTTAAACTATTTTCAATCGGAAGTTCAAATGCACAACAACTAACAATCATTCCTCCAATTAAATTCAAAATTTTTGAACTTTCTTTTATTTCTGTTTCAACATTTCCTTTCATAGCAATAAGATAACCATTTATTTTTATAAGAGGAAATGTTGTTTCAATTAATATTCCTAAATGTGATACTGCTCTTGCTGTTACTATATCATATTTTTCTTTTTGCATCTTAGCATAATCTTCAACGCGAATACAAATAGTTTCTATATCTTTTAACTCTAATTCTTTTATTATTTCGTTTAAATAATTAATACGCTTTTGAAGAGAATCTAAAAGTGTTATTTTTAAATTAGGAAACACAATCTTTAAAACAATTCCTGGAAATCCAGCTCCACTTCCTACATCTAAGACTTTTAAATCTTTAGTTAAATCAACTGCTTTTACTAATGTTAAGCTATCATAGAAATGCTTTAGATAAACATCTTCTTTCTTTGTAATTGTTGTAAGATTTATTTTCTCATTCCAAGATATCAATAATTCATAAAATTTATCTAATTTCATTAATTTATCTTCTGTTAAGAAAATATTTATTTTTTTTAATTCTTCCAAAAATTCTTCTTTAGTCATTTTTTATCCTCTTTAAATAAATATTTAAAACGGCAATATCACTTGGATTAACACCACTTATTCTAGAAGCTTGTCCTAAAGTAATTGGTTTTACTATTTCTAATTTTTGTCGTGCTTCACTTGCAATATTGGAAATATCATTATAATTAATATTTTCTGGTATTTTTATATTTTCTAATTCTTTTAATTTATTAGCTTCTTTTAAGGCTTTTTTTATATAACCTTCATATTTTATAGAAATTTCAACTTGTTCTAAAACTTGAGCATCATATTCCTTTTTTATTTTTCCTATTTTTTTTAGTTTATCTATAGTTACTTCTGGTCTTTTTATTAATTCATATAAAGATATAGCATCTAGAATAGGGGAGGTATCAAGTTTTTCTATTATTTCTTTTTCAATTGGAGATATCTTAGTTTCTCTTAAATATGTTTCTAATTCTTTTATATTCTTTAATTTCGTTTGAAATTTTTGATATCTTTTTTCATCTATTAAGCCAACTTGATAACCATATTCTCTTAATCTTATATCTGCATTATCATGGCGAAGTAAAAGACGATATTCAGCACGTGATGTTAGCATACGATAAGGTTCTTTTGTACCTTTAGTTACTAAATCATCTATTAAAACTCCTAAATAAGCTTCATTTCTTTTTAAAATTAAAGGTTCTAATCCTCTTAGTTTTAAACTAGCATTTATTCCTGCCATAAGCCCTTGAGCAGCTGCTTCTTCATATCCACTAGTTCCATTTATCTGACCAGCTGTAAATAAGTTCTCAATGATTTTATTTTCAAGACTAGATTTCATTTCTAAAGGATCAATAGCATCATATTCGATTGCATAGGCGTATTTTAATATTTCACATTTTTCTAAACCTTTTAAACTATGAACCATCTTTTCTTGAATATCATGAGGCATACTAGTTGAAAAACCTTGTAAATAAATATCATCATAGTATATGCTTTCTGGCTCTAAAAATAATTGATGGCGTTCTTTATCTTGAAAACGAACAACTTTATCTTCAATTGATGGACAATATCTTGGACCAATTCCTCTTACATAACCTCCATACATACTAGACTTTTTTAAATTTTCTCTTATTATTTCATGAGTCTTTTCATTAGTATATGTTAAATAACAAGGAATTTGGTCTTCTATTTTATAAATAGGGGAGAAGTCATAAGAAAAAGTTCTTAAAACATTATCCCCGTCTTCTCTTTCTAACTCAGAAAAATCAATTGTATCTTTTTTTATTCTTGGAGGAGTTCCTGTTTTTAATCTTTGAATTGTAAGACCTAATTTTCTTAGATTATCACTTAAGTTCTTGGCTTCTTTTTCACCATGAGGGCCACCTGGAGTTCTACTAGAACCAACTAAAATATCAGCTTTTAAATATGTTCCCGTTGTAAGAATCACAACATCTGCTTGAATTTCTTCTCCTGATTCTAACTTAACACCATATATTTTTTTATCTTTTACTAATAAGTCATCAACTATTGCTTCTTTTATTTCTAAATTTTTTGTTGATCTTAAAGTCTTTAACATTTCTTTAGGATAAGTAATTTTATCAGCTTGAGCTCGGAGTGCATGAACAGCTGGACCTTTTTTGGTATTTAACATTTTTAGTTGTAAGTGACTTTTATCAGTATTAATTCCCATCTCGCCACCTAAAGCATCAATTTCCCGAACTAAAACTCCTTTAGCTGGACCTCCAATGCTTGGATTACATGGCATATCTGCAATATTTTTTATATTTCCTGTTATAAGAAGTGTTTTATGATTTAATCTAGCTAATGCTAAACTTGCTTCACATCCTGCATGTCCACCACCTACAACAATTGCTTCATACTTCACATTATCACCTCAACTTCAATATTCAGATTATACAACAAATTAAATTTAATGTAAATCTATAATTTAATAAGACTTTTTATCAATTTTTTAAGTCTTCTTTTATTACAGTAACAGAATTTTTTATAAAATATAATGATAATTTCGTAATAAGTTCTTTATCAAAAACTTCTTTTAACGTCTTTCTTTTAGTTTCTAAAACAATTTTTATGCAATTTAAATCTTTATCATCGATTAATAAATAATAAATATTATTTTTATAAATAACCTTACTTGTTACCAAATACTTTCTTCCATTACTTAAAGTTACTTTATCTTTTATTTCTAACATTTTAACCTCTTTTATACGAAAGATAAATTATAATTGTTTTTTAACTTTTTTTATCAAACTTTTTATATCATCTTTAATAGTAGGAAACTCTTCTTCTTGATAAAAATTTGGTAAATCGTTTAATTTTTTATTAATTCCCATTAATCTTTCTTTTAATTCTTTCTCTTCAATATTACCATCTAAATATTTCTTACGTCTTTCTAAATAATCTTCTTGATTAAGACTTACTTCAATTAAAAATCTTTGAAATTTTTCTAATTCTACATTTCTTATTTCTTGCATATATATGTTTAAATATAATAAATAGTTTACTAAAACATAAAAAAGTGATTCTTTAAAACTAAAATTATTAGCTACTTTAACTACACATATAAGAGATATAAGTATATAAAAGATTTTTCCCATTTTTTTAGCCTTTAAAATATCTTTTTCATCTTTATTTCTTTCTCTTAAATCTTTTTGATTTTCTCTTTCAACTTCAATTGCTTCTATAAAGTATTCTCTTTCTTCATGATTATCAAATTCTTCTCTTGACTTCATTACTTCTTCTACTACTTCTTTATATTTGTCTATATTCATAAGTCCTCTTTTCTTTTTCTATTATACCTTCATTTGAAACATTATTATATATAAAAATAAACTTAAAAACAAGTTTATTTTCCAACACAAAACTTTGAAAATAATTGGTCTAGTAATTCTTCATCATATGATTCTCCTATAATAGTACCAAGTGTTTCCCAAATAGTTTTTAAGTCAATTTCTAACATATCTAAACCTATTTCATTTTCTAAGCCTACTTCTATATCTTTTATAATATCTAAACATTCTTTAATCTTTGATATTTGTCTTACATTGGTAATGTAATTATAATTTGTTTTATCAAGAAGAGATAGATTAAACATACTTTTTATTTTTTCTTTTAAAGGTTCTATTCCAAGAGATGATAAAGTATCTATATAAACTATATTTTGATTTTTTATTTTACTAATATCTATTTTTTTCGATAAATCTTTTTTATTTACAACAATAATAGTCTTTTTGTCTTTAGTTTTTTCTAATAATTCTAAATCTTCATCTGTTATTTTCTCATTATTATTTAAAAGAAGTAAAATAAGATCAGCTTCTAATAAGGCATTTAGACTTTTAGAAACTCCGATTTTTTCAACTGTATCGTTTGTTTCTCTAATACCAGCTGTATCTATAATGTTAAGTTTTATTCCAGATATTAAAATAGTTCCTTCTACTATATCCCTTGTTGTTCCAGGAATATCTGTAACAATAGCTTTCTCTTCTTCTAATAAACGATTTAATAAGCTACTTTTTCCAACATTAGGTCGGCCTATAATAACTGTTTTTAAACCATCTTGAATTAATCTTCCATTTTCTGATTCTTCAATTATTTTTAAAAGACTTAATTTGATGGATGCTATAGATTTTTTTAAATCATTAGTTGTTACTTCATAGATATCAAGATATTCTGGATAATCAATATTAACTTCAATATTACTTATTATATTAATCAACTTCGAACGTAATTCTTTTATTAAATTACTTCCATAACCTTTTAATGAATTTATTGCTACTTTTCTTTCTTTATCTGTTTCACTCTTGATTAGATCTGATATTGCCTCTGCTTGCATTAAATCAATTCTTCCATTTAAAAATGCTCTTTTTGTAAATTCACCAGGTAAAGCTGTTCTTGCTCCATTTAATAATAAAAGTTCTAATACTTTGTTAGTTGTTGCTATTCCTCCATGACAATTGATTTCTACTATGTCTTCTTTTGTATAAGTTTTAGGACTACGCATAACTGTAACTAAAACTTCATCTATTGTTTCTCCATTGGCAATTATATATCCATAATGAATTGTATGACTTTTTACTTTTTCTAGGTCTTTCCCTTCAAAGATTTTATTAACAATTGAAATACTATCTTTACCACTTACTCTTATAATTGAAATAGCCCCAACTCCTAATGTTGTTGCTATACTTGCTATTGTATCATTCATAAAAATTCCCCATTTCGAGAGAATTATATCACAAAAAGAAAACTATGTCATTTTTTAACATAGTTTTATTCAACTTCTATTGATGATGCCCACTTTTCAATATTACTTAATTGCTCATTTTTATCTGATTTTAAACAAAAGAAGTTAAAGAGCCAAAAACCATCTGTTCCTTTTTTAATTACTGAATAGTAGAAAAAATCTTTTCCTGATGCTGTTGCTTCATAACTTGCATACATATACTTACCATCTTTACTTTCTTTAAAAGTTTCAAGACTATCGTTGTTAGCTGCAACACTCTTACCATAATCACTAAGAAGAGAATCTTTGTTTAAATCAACAATAGCTAAGTCTTCAAAAGATTCTTTTAAAGAAGTAAATCCAACTTTTTCATTTTCATAATAAGTATCAAAATTTTCAATTTCTCTCTTTTTAAAGTCATCAGTTACTTGTATTGTATACCCATCCTCTTTAATCAATTTAGTGTTAGATTTAAAGCAACCACTTATCAACAATGTAATTATTAATAATGTTGAAATTAAGATTATTTTTTTTCTCATAGTCCTCCTTGTTAAGATATTATAATATATATTTCCTTATTTAGCAAATTAACGTTATTTTTTTCTAACTTTTACTTTGCTTTTGTTGTTATAAATACTATCAATTATCAAAAATCTTTCTTTTAAATTTCTTAACGTTTTTAAAATTACAGAAAGGGGATTAGAATACATTTTTATTAAAATATCTGGGCTTCTTGTTAAAATACTATGTAAAATAAATAAAGTTTCATTTTGAATATTATTAACTCCTAACAAATTAATAAAAAAGCCCATCTTATCTCTTGATACTTCATAATTATTTTTAGCATAATCATAAATCTCATTAAATAACATATTTACTAAATTTATAATATCAGTTACTTGATTTAGATTATTAATATTTTTTATATCTGTTAAAGATTCTATATATACATTTATATCTTTTAATAACATATCTTTAGTAATTTCCATATCTTGATAGTTTTTTAAATAATTTTCTCCATATAAAAGACGATTTCTCTTTCCTATTTGATGTTTTAATGTTGCTGTAATTAAATTTTCAAATTGTTCTTTCGTGTACATTTTTATATTTAAGTTTAACATTTTATAATTTAACTCAGATTCATTTATAGGTGATAAAGTAATTTTTATACTTGAACTTTCTAATTTATCTATTATTTTCTTTAGAAAGTCATCTATATTTAATAAATCTTCTAATGTTAAATTTTCACCAATTATTATAATTGTATAGGTATTATTTTTTTTATCTTGATAATCGGAATATGCCATATCTAAAATTGCTGATGCACTTTTTATCTTTCTATTCTTTTCAAAATAATAATTTAATGCTAAATCGATTTTTTTAATAACAGCCATAAGTTCTAATGTCATATAAACCTCCAACGATTATAATATCAAATAAAAATGTCGAATTTTGCCAAAAAAGGTCGAAAAAAAACTACTGTTTTAGTAGTTTATTCAGTTATTTCTTCTTTAGGTTTAATTACAACACATCGATTTGGTTCTTCACCAGTACTTTCAGTATAAACCTTTTTATTATTAGTTAAAGTATTATGAATAATTCTTCTTTCATAAGAATTCATTGGTTCAAGTTTAGCTTCAACTTTCGTTTTAGCAACTTCCCTTGCTATTTGCTTTGCCATTTTTTCTAAATTCCATTCTCTTTTTTGTTTATATTCTGAAACATCAAGAATAAATTTATAGTTTTCTCCAATTTCTTTAGTAACGCTTTGACGAATGATTGTATTTAATGCATCTAAAGTTTTAGCATTTTTTCCAATTAGAATAGCATTGTTATCAGCATAAATCGTGATATTTAAACTTTCTTCACGTTTTTTAACTTCCATATTAATGTTTAAACCCATATCAGATGTTA
>CANRJE010000018.1 GCA_947630865.1 uncultured Bacilli bacterium
TTGACGAAAAGATATTATAGACTATTCATGTGTCTTTTTCAATTATGAAGTGTTGCACTTCATATTTAAATTAACAAGAAATTATAAAAAAAGATTTAGTTAGTTGAACCAAATCCTCCTTCTCCTCTAATTGTTTCAGATAATTCTTCTTTTTCAAGAAAATCTACTTTTAAATAAGGGGTAAAAACAATTTGAGCAATTCTTTCATTGGGATTAATTGTTTGATTTTCTTTAGAATGGTTATGAAGACTAACTTTAACTTCTCCTCGATAATCAGCATCAATTACTCCAACTTTATTAGCAGGTGCTAAACCTTTTTTTGTTCCAAGTGAACTTCTTGCATAAACTAAACCAACATATCCTTGGGGAATTGCCATTGCTAAACCTGTTCCAATTAAAACTGTTTCACCAGGTTTTATAGTTAATTCAGAATCAAGTACAGCATATAAATCAGCACCTGCTGAATCGATTGTTCCATAAGTTGGAATAGTTGCTCTTTCATCTACTTTTTTAATTTCTACAATATTATTATTCATTTTTCTCTCCTTTTGTTTTTTTCATGTAAGATAATTTTACCACTTTTTCTTGTTTTTGACATATCAATTATTCTTTGATTACTAGAACCTCTAAAATAGAGTAGAGGGTCTTTTAAATCTTCTTCAAATTCTCCGTCGACTAAGACATCAATTAATTCTAATATTTCTTTGATTTCTTCTGTTTTCATTTGTTTTAATTCTTCATATAAGTATCCAGAATAAGCCCAGATAGATTTTTTATCTTGATAAACTTCTCTAACTTTTTTTAAGAGAGGAAGAATATCTTTTTGATTTTGAGGTTCAAAAGGTTCTCCTCCAAGAAGTGATAATCCACTTATATAATCAGGTTTTAAATCTTCTATTATTTCTTCAACTGTAGTATCAGTAAAAGTGTTTCCATAGTTAAAATCCCAAGCTTCTTCATTAAAACAACCTTTGCAATGATGAGTACAGCCTGATACAAAGAGTGAAACTCTAACACCAGGACCATTAGCAACATCATATTTTTTTATTTTTGCATATTTCATAGGACTCCTTTATAAATGTAAAACTCTAGCTTTTATTTCTTTAGTCTTACCAACATTCCAAAAGTTTTCTCCTAAATAGCCACATGTTCTTCTTGTAACATTCATTTTATTTTTATCTTTATTGTGGCAATTAGGACATTCCCATTCTAAATCATCATTTATAATTATTTCACCATCAAATCCACAGACATGACAATAGTCACTTTTAGTATTAAATTCTGCATATTGAATATTATCATAGATAAATTTAACAAGTTCTTCTAAAGCTTCAAGATTATTTTCAAGATTAGGTATTTCAACATATGAGATTGCACCACCTGACGAGATTGTTTGAAAAACGCTTTCAAATTTTAACTTAGAAAAAGCATCGATTTCTTCTCTTACATCTACATGATAAGAATTTGTATAATATCCTTTATCGGTTACATCTTTAATGTCTCCAAATTTTTCTTTATCAATTCTTGCAAAACGATAGCATAATGATTCAGCAGGAGTTCCATATAAACCAAATGCAATTCCTGTTTCTTTTTTCCATTTATCACATCTAGCTCTCATTGTTTTCATAACTTTTAAAGCAAATTCTTTACCAACTGGATCAGTATGAGAAACGCCTTTCATGAGTTTGGTCATTTCGTAAATACCAATATAACCTAAGGAAATAGTTGAATAACCATTTTTTAAATATTTATCGATTGGTTCATTTTTATTTAATCTAGCAATTGCTCCATATTGAAAGTGAATAGGGGAAACGTTTGATAAAGTTCCCATTAGAGCATGATGCCTACACATTAAAGCTTCATAACAAAGGTCAAGTCTTTCATCTAAAAGTTCAAAGAATTTCTTTTCATCTTTATCAGCAATAATTGCTATCTGTGGAAGATTTATACTTACAACACCTTGATTGAATCTTCCTTCAAATTTATATTTTCCATTTTCATCTTTATATGGTGATAAGAAACTTCTGCAACCCATTGGACTAAAAACATTACCTTCATAGTTTTCTCGCATTTTTTTAGCACTTATATAGTCAGGATATAATCTTTTACTTGAACATTTAACTGCTAGGTGAGTTAAATAATCATATTTTCCTCCTTGAAGTGAATTCCATTCATCGAGTACATAAATTAACTTAGGAAAAGCAGGAGTTATATAAACACCTTTTTCATTTTTTATACCTTCATATCTTTGATTTAAAATTTCTTCAATAATCATAGCAGTATAATCAATGTATTCATCATCTTTATCAAGATACATAAAAATTGTTACAAAGGGAGCCTGACCATTGGTAGTCATTAGGGTATTAATTTGATATTGAATTGTTTGAACTCCAGCTTGAAGTTCTTCTTTTAATCGTTCTTTTACTAAATCTTCTATTTCTTTTTTAGTAAATTTATCTTTAAAATTATTATTTAAATTACGACGGAATTTATCTTCACTTTTCTTTAAGTATTTACCTAGATGTTTAATATCAACTGATTGTCCACCATATTGACTAGAAGCAACAGCTGCAATTATTTGAGTTAAAACAGTACAGGCAACTTGAAAACTTTTTGGAGTCTCAATTAACTTACCATTCATAACTGTTCCATTATCAAGCATATCTTGAATATTAATTAAACAACAATTAAAAATTGGTTGTAAAAAGTAATCAGCATCATGAAAATGTAAAATTCCTTCTTCATGGGCTTGACTAATTTTTTCAGGAAGTAAAATTCTTTTAGTTAAATCTTTGGAAACTTCACCAGCAATTAAATCTCTTTGAGTAGAAGCTTGAACTGCATTTTTATTGGAATTTTCTTCCATAACTTCTTTATTGCTATTTTTAATTAAAGTTAATATAGATTCATCAGTTGTATTCGCTTTTCTTATTAATTCTCTTTCATAGCGATATAGCATATAGGCTTTAGATAGTTCATATTTATTAAGTTCAACTAGTTTTTTTTCAATTATATCTTGAATATCTTCTACTAATAATCTTTTCTTTTTTAAACTTTCTATATATTTAATTATTTTATTTATTTCGTTATCACTCGCACCATCATCTTCAGATACATCATTGTTGGCTTTTTTTATGGCAATTCTTATTTTTTCAGCATCGTAATCAACAATTCTACCATCTCTTTTAACAATTTTCATTTATACCTCCTCTATATAAAAATTATAGCAATTAAACTATTAAATTATATGTTGCAATTGCAACTTTTTTGCAATATAATTAATTTGTCTAGGAAAGTCTTTGAAAAACAAAGAAGGTGGTATGTCAAATGGAAGTAAAATCAATTTTTGAAGGTATAACAGATGAAGATGTTGCCAAAATGTTAAAGTGTTTTGAAGCGAGAAAAATGTCTTTTAAAAAAGATAGAACAATTGTTACTAATATTATAAATGTTAAGTTAATAGGAATTATTTTAAGTGGTACTGCTAATATGGTTAGATATGATTATAATGGAAATAGAACTATCATTGAAAAATTAGAAACTAATTCTGTATTTGGAGAAGTTTTTTCAAGAGTTGGAAATGATATTTCTGTTATAGCAACTAGTGATTGTGAAATTTTATTTATTGAATACGAACATTTAATAAAAAGATGCAAGAAAGGTTGCATTTATCATACTGTTTTAACAGATAATGTCTTAAAACTTTTATCAAGAAAGATTGTAGAACTTAATGAACGTCTTGAAATTTTATCTAAAAGAAGTATTCGTGATAAGCTATTATCTTATTTTGAACTTTTAGCAACGGATAACCCTAGAAGAACTTTTGTTCTTCCTTTTACGTATACTGATTTAGCAGATTATTTATCTGTTGATAGAAGTGCTATGATGCGAGAAATTAAAAATTTAAAAGAAGATGGTTTTATTACTACTAATGGAAAAAGAATTACATTAATTAGTTATTAATTTCTTGTAATTCTTTATTTTCACTTTTTACTTTTCCACATAGTTTAGCTATTGGAATTTTAAATTTTTTAGAATATTTATAAAGATTAGATGTTGAAATACAAATATTACCTTTTTCATATTTTGTAATACATGCTTGTTCAACATTTAAAATTTTAGCCATTTCTTTTTGAGTTAAATTATGTTCAAGTCTAATTTTTCTTAAATTTTCTCCTAAAACTTTTAAATCTAATCCTTTAATTATATGATCGCTGTCTTTATTTTTTGTAAGACCTAAAGTATAATCGAGACTATAATTAAAGTAATCTGCAAATGTAATTAATTTTTGTAATGGTATTATATTAATACCTAATTCCCATAACGAATATGCTGAACGTTTAACATGCAGAATATCAGCCATTTGATTTTGTTTTAAATCATTATCTTCTCTAATGTTTTTCAACATTGTAACATCTATCATTATATTTACCACCAATTTTATTTTTGCATTTCCATTAAGAACAATAAGATAAATGCTATTTTCAGTTATTGAATTTTGCTATTTTATGTTATGTTTTAATTTTATTTGTCCATATATATGAATATAAAAAGCAATAGTCAGCGACTATTGCTTAATTTTGTTTTTCTTTTTTCTTTTATAAAACCAAAATATTGAAGTAACAATTAGAAAGATAAGAATAGCTATTGTAATATTTGTATAAGTATTAATTATTTTAATAATCTTTTGCCAATTATTGGCTGCTAATCTTCCAAGTAATACTAAAATGCTATTCCAAATTAAACTACCAAAGAAAGAATAAATTAGAAATTTTAAAAAATTCATATTGCAAGAACCAGCTGGAATTGATATTAAACTTCTAATAACAGGAATAAATCTTCCAATAAAAACACTTTTTAATCCTTTATTTTGAAACCAAATGTTAGCATCATTTAAATCATTTTCTTTAATCATTATAAATTTATTAAACTTGCTATTAAGAAATTTAGAAAGAATATTATTTAAAGATTTACCAAAAAAGAAAAGAATAATTGCTCCTAAAAGACTACCAATAGTTGCTATTAAAATAACCAATATAATATTTAAGTTAGAATAATTTGTCATATAACCTGAAAAAGTTAAAATTATTTCAGATGGAATAGGTGGAAACAAGTTTTCAAGAGTAATTAGAAAAAATATTCCTAGATAACCAAATTTATTCATTATATTAATAACTATCTCTTGCATAAACACTTCCTTATAGATTAAATAGTATAACATACATTAAAATATCTCAAAATAAGTTTATGTAAAAGAATAAGTTCTATACAAAAAAACTCTTATGAATTTTTACAATCATCAAGAGTTTTTAAAACGAAATCATTTATTTCTTCTAATTTTGTTTCAATATCTTTTAAAAGTAAATATTGATTTTTGAATCTATCTTTGTTATGAGTTTCATATTTTATTTTGAAATAAGTATCTCCATTTATATAATCAGTTAAAAAACGAAGTGCTAGTTCATAAGTTAAAATTTTGATTGATAAACCTAAATAATTTATTTCATCTTGAGTTAAATAGTTACCCATTTCTTCTAAATAACCTTTTAAGTATGATTCAGTTAAATCAAGATTTAAGAATATTTTCTTTTTATCAGTTTCATCTTCAAAAGCATTGCTACAAGCAGAACGAATACCATCTCCTAAATCGAATAAACTAGAACCTGGCATAACAGTATCAAGATCAATTATTGCAACTCCAACTCCAGTTTTTTTATCCATTAGAATATTATTTAATTTTGTGTCATTGTGAGTTACTCTTAAAGGTATTGTTTTACCTAATGAATCAATAACTAAAGAACATTCTTTGTATCTTGATATTAAGTCAACTATCTCATCAGGAAACTCAAAAGCTCTATTTGTAACTTTATTTTCAATACTTAAAAGCAAGTCATTAAATCTTTTTTTAGTGTTATGAAAATCTTTTATAGTTTCTCCTAGTAAAATAATTGGAAAATCATTTAATAATTTTTCCCAAAGACCAAAACTTTTTCCAGCTTCATAAGCTAAAGTGATAGGGTCTTTTGCATCAGTTAAACTATCGTATGAAATACAATCATCTATGTAATCAAAAGCACGATAGTATTCTTTTTCACCATCAAAGTTAATATAAGTATAAAGATTTTCTTTATTAACTGTTTTTATAATATTTAGAGTTTTATGGATAGTATCTTTATTTTTTAATAGTTTTTTCTTAATGTGTTCTGTTACTAATTCAATGTTTTTCATAACTAGATAAGGTTCTTGAAAAACATTAGCATTTATTTTTTGAAGTAAGTACTTGTGAATTTCTTTACCATCTTCAAATGTTAGAATATAACTTTTGTTAATATTCCCTTGATTATTTTCTTCAATATTTTTAAGTTCTCCTTGAAAGTTAAACTGTTTAGTAATTTTTTTTAGTTTTTCGTTCATTATCTCACCCAATCTAATTATAATTAAAAAATAAAAAAATATCTACTCTTTTAATTATTTTAATTAAATTATGTTATATTTTCAAAAAATATGTTATAATCAATATGTTCGTTTTCCTTGTGTGGCGGAACTGGTAGACGCGCACGACTCAAAATCGTGTATCTTTGATGTGTGGGTTCGACTCCCACCACAAGGACCATTTGAATTTGTAATTAAAAAATTACTAATTTTGTTTAGTAATTTTTTTAAATCTAGTAATAAATATTGGTATTAGAATATGGTGGATATGGATAAGGACCTGGTCCTCCTTGAGGAAAATAAACAGGAATTGGACCTTGATTATTATAATTTGGTCTACCTATTAAATAGCCACCGACTCCACCTAATAAAAATGGAGCTAAAAATCCACCTCCAATGAATCTATCACCGTTTGTATAAGTTGTAGTTGTTGTATAATTAGGATAAGTTTGATAATTTATTGGTTTATTAATTTTATTTTGTGGTATATTATAATTAGTATACATAAAATACTCCTTTCCAAGATATTTTATGTTATAAAGAAAGGAATGTTATAATGGAAAGAATAGAAAAATTAAGTCAAATTATTGTTAATCACAGTATTAAAGTTGAAAAGAATGAGAAAGTATTAATTACTTATCAATCAAATGATACGATGCCTTTAGTAAAATCTTTAGTAGAAGAAATTTTAAAGCATAAAGGTATTCCGACAATTAAATATATTGATCCAGAAATAAGTAATTTAGTTAAAGAAAATTTAAATGAAGAAATAATTGAAAATAAGAAAAATACTTTAAAATTTGAAGTAGAAGAGTATGATTCTTTTATTCAAATTCGTTATAATTTAAGTGATTATTATGATAGAAATGTTGATCCTGATTTAAATAATAAATTAAAGAAAGCTTTAAGTAAGTATAAGGATATTCAAGTTAATAAGAAAAAATGGGTTTTATTAAACTATCCAAGTGCAATTGATGCATATAAGGCTAAAATGACCAATAATAAATTCTTTGATTTTGCTTTTGATGTCATGACAGCACCTTATGATAAAATGTATCAAGATATGTTACCACTTAAAAAACTAATGGAAAAAACTGATAAAGTTAGAATTAAAGGAGAAAATACGGATATAACCTTTAGCATTAAAGGACTTCCAGCAATTATTTGTTCAGGTGAATCAAATATTCCAGATGGTGAAGTATTTACAGCACCTGTTAAAGATACCGTTAATGGTACAATAACTTTTAATACTCCATCTCCTTATGATGGATTTATCTTTGAAAATGTTAGTTTAACTTTTAAAGATGGAAAGATAATTGATGCAACTTGCAAAAACAATGTTGAAAAATTAAATCAAATTTTAAATACTGATCTAGGAAGTAGATATGTTGGAGAATTTTCGTTTGGTTTAAATCCTAAAATATTAAATCCAATTGGAGATATTTTATATGATGAAAAAATAGGTGGTAGTATTCATTTTACACCTGGTGCTTCATATAAAGAATGCTATAATGGAAATGATTCAGATATTCATTGGGATATGGTTTTAATTCAAAGAAAAGATTATGGTGGAGGAGAAATTTATTTTGATGATAAATTGATTAGAAAAGATGGATTATTTGTTTTACCAGAACTTGCTAATTTAAATTATGATTTAAAATAATTCTATAAAAAAATTAAAAGTCAAATAATTAGTAAAGTTAATTGTTTAGACTTTTTTTTTATTGTATAATATTTAAGGAAAGGATAAATTATGGAAGTTGAATATTTTAATAAAGCTTTAGAAGAAGCTAAAATAGGAGTTAAATTAGGAGATGGAGGTCCTTTTGGAGCGGTCATCGTTAAAGATAATAAAATAATAGGATTAGGACATAATAAAGTTTTAGTAAATCATGATCCAACTGCACATGCTGAAGTTACAGCTATAAGAGATGCTTGTAAAAATTTAAATACTCATGATTTAAGTGGTGCAATTATCTATACAACTAGTGAACCATGTCCGATGTGTTTATCAGCAATTATTTGGGCTAACATAAAAGAAGTTTATTTTGCAACTAATCGAAAAGAAGTTGGAGAAATAGGTTTTCGTGATGATAAAATTTATCAATACTTTGAAGAAAAGAAAAAGGATTTACTAAATGTTAAACATGTAAAGATAGATGAATGTGATAAATTACTAGAAGAATATCACAATACAATATATTAGGAGGAAAATATGGAAAAAGTTGCTTTCAATAAAAAAGATAATGATTTATTGAAAATAAATTATATGAAAGCTTTAAAAAATTCAGATTTTAAAAAATTAGCTGAAACTCTTGATATTCCAATTGAAATACAAATGAAATATACATCAAGATTAATGGATTCTTCAGTTGAATTAAAAAACTGTTCAGATTGTCCGGGGTTAGTTAATTGTAAAAATAAAATAAAAGGATTTAAATTAACACCAACTATTGAAAAAGAAGCTATAACTTTTTCCTATCTAAAGTGTAAATATAAAGAAAAAAATGATGAAGCTAATAAATTTTTAGAAAACGTAAACTATTATGAAGTACCTCCAGTTTTAAAAACAGCATGTTTTAAAAATATTTATCGTGATGATAAAAATAGGTTAGAAATAATTAAAAAAATTAAAAAATTCTATGATAATTATAAATCAGGAATTGAAACCAAAGGAATATATTTAAATGGTAACTTTGGTTCAGGAAAATCATATTTAATTGCGGCTCTTTTTAATGAGTTAGCTAAATTAAATTATAAAAGTTCTATTATTTATTTTCCAGAGTTTTTATCAAGATTAAAATCTAATTTTGGAAGAACAGAAGGAAATGAATATAAAGAATTACTTGAAAGTGTAAAAAAGATACCACTTTTATTAATAGATGATATAGGGGCTGAAAAATTAACAGATTGGGCACGTGATGAAATACTAGGTAGTATATTACAATATAGAATGGATTTTAAATTACCAACTTTCTTTACTTCAAATTTAACAATTCTAGAACTTGAAAGTCATTTACAAATATCAAAATCTTCAAATGATAAAGTAAATGCTAGAAGAATAATTGAAAGAATTAAATATTTAGGTGAAGAAGTTACCCTAATTGGTATTAATAGAAGGAGTGAATAATGTGAATGAGAGTTTAGCAAAAGTTGAAAGAATAATAAGTTCTAATGATGCATCATCTTTAAAAAAATCTTTACAACTTGATGCTAGCTCTTATTTTTTATGGCTTTATGAGATACTTTTAATTCCAGTTAAAGAGTATCAAGAAGATATTGATTATAGTTATTTAAATAAAGTTTTTAATTATCTTAAACATATTTATATTAAACGTTTTAATAAAGAAAAATATAAAGATAAATTAGAAGAATTAAGAAGTTATTATATTGAAATAGTAAAAAATTCTAATAGTAAGAATACTAAAGTTTTTAAATCAATACTTGGTTGTTTGAAAGTTCTTTTAGAATATGATAAGAATAAAGTTGTTCCTAAAGAAGAAAATGAATTAGAAAAATTATTTATAAAGGGAATATTTGAATTTAAGAAATTAGAATATGTTAGTCGAATGTTAGCTGCTAAACCAGAACTTTTAAATATTGAAGTAGAAGATGAAGCTTTATTTTTAAAAGTTATTAAAGAATATCTAATTTCTCTTAGAACAAATAATGAAGAAGAAAGAGATTATTATTTAAGAATAATCAATAAGTTTTTAATTGAAGAGGGATTTGACTTAAATAATAGTTTAAAAAATGATTGTATTAAAGTTTTAAGTGATAGTTCTAAAAAAGATAATATATCATGTGATAAAAGAATAGAGATTAGTAAATTAATTAATGCTATTAATCATAAAGAGAATATTTTTCCGTTTTTTAGAATTGATAATAAAAATGCTAAAAGTAGTTTACTTGATGTCGATTACAATAAAAGAATGTTAATAAATGATTATATAATGACAGTTGATGATGAAGATACATTTGTACTTGATGATGGGTTATCTTTTTCTATTTTACCTAATGGAAATATTTTGTTTAAAGTTCATATTGCTGATCCACTTGCCTATGTTCCATTTTTTTCAAGAGCAATGATCGAAGCAAGTAAAAAAGGTGCGACTATTTATTTAAGTGATACTCAATTACCAATGTTAAATCATCGATTATCTGGTGATAAGATGTCTTTAGTTTTAGGAAAGAAAAGATTAGCTAAAACTTTGTTTTATGAATTAGATACAAATTTTGATATTGTTAATTTTTATATAAAAGATACAGTTATTAAAGTTTCAGAAAGAGCATCATATAATACACTTAATAGTAATTATCAAAAGGGTGGAACTAGTAATGATGAGTATTTAAGATTAAAAACTTATGAAAGAATTTTAAAAACTTTAAAAACAGAACTTAAAAATTTAGATTCAGAAAGGATTAAAGCTGAGGTTAACCTTGGAAAGAATAGAAAAATGGGAAATTTTGCAGAAGACTTAGTAGCTTATTCCATGGTTTTTTCAGGTAAAAAAATGGCAGAATATTTTAAAGAACACGATTATCCTTTTGTTTACCGTTCTCATATGGAAGATTTAGCTTGGAAAGATGAACTTTTAAAATGTTTAAATAAACCAATTGATACTAGTAGTTATCGTATTTTAAAAGGTTTTGTTGGTTCATGGAGAGCGTTTTATAGTTTAACTAACTATGGTCATGAGGGATTAGAATTAGATACTTATTCACATACAACTAGTCCTTTAAGAAGGTTTGCTGACGTATTAAATTGGTTATATTATGATATTTTTTATGATAAAGACTTTACAGATGAAGATGTTAATTGGTATCTTGATATAGCTAGTAAAATATGTCAAAATATCAATAATCAAAGAGATACAACAGAAGACTATATACATTTTTATGAAAAAGTTAAAGAAAAAACTAAAAATTAAACTTGTAAAACTTTAAAAAATAGTATATACTTACTATATAAAGAATAAGGAGAGTTATATGGATAATAGTAATAATGTTAATAATACAAGTAATGATACGGCGAATACTACTAATAATGTTAATGTTACTCCAACTGTAACACCGACAGTTACACAACCTTCAACTCCTGTTGTACCTGATGCGTCTTTAACTCCTACAACACCTGCTGATTCTGTTGTTGTTACGGATAGTAATGCTAATAATACTAAATTAATAATAGCAACGGTTGCTTTTGTAATAGGTTTAGGACTTTTAACATTTGGAATAGTAAATATAATGAAAGGTGGAGCACTTCCTAAAAATCCACCAGCAACTGAAAATTCTGGTAATACAGAAAATAATAATATAACAGTAACTGAAGATAGTGTTAGAAGTTGGTTAGATTCTAATAAAATTGTTGTAGATTACTTAGTTGAATTTGGTTATGATTTTGATTCTAATAGTGCTACAACAGCAAATTATAGTGATATTTTTGGTTGGTATTTTGCTTTAAAAGAAGATAAACAAGGAACAAATCTTCCAGAAGATAATATATATGATATTGAATATACAATGCCACGTGAAGAAGTTGAAACTTTTGCCAAGAATATATTTGGAAAAACTCTTGATGTTATAGATGTATCAACAATTACATTAAGTAAAGATTTATTTAACTTTACAAGTGATGGTACTACATATAAACTTCAAGCTGTAGTAACTGATTTTACACCTAATTATTCTTCAGAATTAAATAATATTAATATAATTTCTGATGATACAATTGAAGTAACTTATGGAGTTATGCAATATGGTACAACTTGTGATTCAGGAGAAAGTGATTGTTATACAAAATATCGTGTTGTAACATTAACGAAAGCTGATGATGGATTTAATCTTTTATCTAGTGCTGATGAGCCTTTAAATAATGAAACTGATAATAATACTGGTAATAACACTACACCTGATACTAATACAGATAATGAAACTCAAACAACTGAATAAAAAAATTATAATTAATTAGGAATTAGAGAAATCTAATTCTTTTTTTGTATAAAAATCAAAGTTTTGTAAAAAATAAAAGTGGTGACGAGTATGGAAAAGAAAATATATGAAAAGTTAGTAATGGAGCATAAACCTAAAGAAAAAAGAGGGCAAAATGCTTTTATTGCTTTTATGGTAGGAGGTTTAATTGGTGTTATTGGTGAACTTTTAGTTGAATTTTATTCTTATTATTTAGGCTTATCAACAACTGATGCTTCAGTTTTTATGATAATAACACTTATTTTCTTTGCAAGTTTATTTACTGCTTTAGGATTTTTTGATAAGTGGGTTAAATTTGCAAGATGTGGTCTTATTATTCCAATTACGGGATTTGCTCATTCAATGACAAGTGCTGCAATTGAATATAAAAAAGAAGGATTTGTAACAGGACTTGGAGCTAATATGTTTAAATTAGCAGGAACAGTTATTTTATATGGAGTTGTTTCAGCTTATATTTTTGGTTTCTTGAGACTTATTATTATGGGAGGTGCGTAATGACTTCTAAGTATAAAGATGTTTATATAGCATCAGTTGGAACAGTAGTTGGACCTTATGAACATGAGGGTCCTTTAGCTAAGAGATTTGATAAATATTATGATGATATGTATTTTGGTACGGATAGTTTAGAGAGTGCTGAAGTAAAACTTGTAAATGATAGTATTGATATTGCTTTAAGAAAAGCAAAAAAAGAAAAAAGTGATATTGATTTATATATAGCAGGGGATCTTCAAAATCAAATTGCAGCTAGTTGCTATGCAGCAGGGAAAATTGAAAGACCATTCTTAGGTATTTATAGTGCATGTGCAACTAATACAGAAGCTATGTTGTTAGCTGCTAATTTTATCGAAAGTAAAAATTGTGATAATGTTTTAATTTCAGTTAGTAGTCATAATATGGTTGCTGAAAAACAATTTCGTAATCCAACTGAATATGGAGCACCTAAACCAAGTACGGCAACATTTACGGCAACAGGTGGAGCTAGTTCTCTTTTAACAAATAAGAAAAGTAAAGTAAGAATTGAAAGTTCAACAATAGGAACACCTATTGATATGAATCAAACAGATCCATTAGATATGGGAAGTGTTATGGCACCAGCTGCAGCTCATACAATTAATAGACATTTAACAGATTTAGGAAGAACAATAGACGATTATGATTTAATATTAACAGGTGATTTGGGACTTTATGGTAAAGAAATTTTAATTGATTTTATGCAAGATGAATATGGAATAGATATATCTAAAAAATATAATGATTGTGGTGTTATTTTATATGATTTAGATAATCAAAAAGAGGTTCAAGCAGGAGGTTCAGGACCTGTTTGTAGTGCTTTAGTAGTTTATTCAGATATTATAAAAAAATTAGAAAAAAAAGAACTTAAAAGAGTTTTATATGTAGCAACAGGAGCATTATTTAATCCAACAATGGTTTTTCAAAAAGAAAATATTTTAAGTATAGCTCATGCTGTTAGTTTGGAGAGTGTAGAATGATATACATATATTCGTTTTTATTTGCTGGAGCTGTTTCTTTAATTGGTCAATTGATTTTAGATAATACTAAGTTAACGCCTGGTCATATTACAAGTATGTTTGTAATTTTAGGATCAGCTCTTGATATTTTTAACATTTATGATTTAATTGTTGCTCATGTTGGAGCAGGTGCTTTAGTTCCTATTACTTCTTTTGGACATTTATTAATTCATGGTGGTTTAGTAAGAGCAAGTGAAGTAGGATATATAGGACTTGCTATGGGAGTTTTTGATTTAACAGCATCTGGTATTACATCAGCAATTTTCTTTGCCTTTATATTTTCTTTATTCTTTAGACCGAAAGATTAAAAATATTTATTTATCTACAAATTCAGAATAGTATTCTTCTAAAGTAATATTATTCTTTTTTATATAAGTAGCAGCTTTTATTCCAACATAACGGTAATGCCAAGGTTCATATATATAACCAGTTATATCTTCTTTACCTTTAGGATATCTTAAAATAAAACCATATTTATAAGCATTATCGTCCATCCAAGCAAATTCATTAGTTTTTTCAAAATTTAAATAATTAGAGGTAATATTATCCATATCTATAACAAGTCCTGTATGATGTTCCGAGAATCCTGGTCTAGCTGAATAAGTATCGGCTTCTTTAATACCTTCTTTTTTAGCATAATCATTGTAAAGATTTTCTTGATATTCATAAGTTCTATAAGTAGAAATAGCTCTTAAATTAATTCCTTCAATACTAGCATCATGTGCCATTTTTAAAAATGCTTCTAAACATTCACTTTCTAAATACATACCATCTCTAGCATATTCTTTAACCTCTTTTAAACTAGGAACTTTAAAATCTTTACTTACATAATTATATTTATTGACAAGCATCAAAATATCAAAATTAGTTACTTCTTTTGTATGAGTATAATAACTATAATCAAGATTTAAATTAACTCTTAAAACTGTATCCTTATAACTTAACTTCTTTAACTTATAATATTTCTCATATCTATCTAAATTTTCTTTTTTATAAAAGCTAAAGACTTCATATGGATTATTTTTCTTACTTTCTTTTTTCTTTTCTTGCTTCATAAAACACAAAATACTAACAATTGTTATTAAACCTATTAAAATTAACATACCTTTTTTCATTATACCCTCTTTTTAAATATATCTTTCTTATGGTATAATGTTTATGTTTTGAAAGGATTATTATGAACGATTTTATTTATAAAAAGTCATTAGGTCAAAATTTTTTAACTGATTTAAATGTTTTGAAGAGAATTGTTAACTCTGTTCCTATCGAAAAAAATTCTTTAGTTGTCGAAATAGGTCCTGGAAGTGGTAATTTAACTAAAGAGTTAGCAAATGTTGCTAATCAAGTATTATGTTATGAAATAGATTCACGATTAGAATTAGTATTAGATGAAAATCTTAAAGATTATAAAAATGTTGAAGTAATTTTTGAAGATTTTTTAAAAAGTGATATTAAAGAAGATTTAAAGAACTTTAACTATGATAATTTATATTTAGTTGCTAATCTTCCATATTATATAACAACTCCTATTATTGAAAAAGTAATTAATTCCAAGTTAAATTTTAAATACATAACAGTTATGGTTCAAAAAGAAGTAGGAGAAAGATTCAATGCTAAACCAGGTATGCGGGAATATAATTCTTTAACAGTTTATTTAAATTATTATTTTGATATAAAACGAGAATTTATTGTATCACGTAATTCTTTTACTCCTAAACCTAATGTTGATAGTATGGTTATTTCTTTAATTAAAAAAGAGAAATTGCTATATTTAAAAAGTGAAGAACATTTTGATAATTTAATTCGTGATGCTTTTAGATTTAAAAGAAAAAATATCAGGAATAATCTAAAAAATTATGATTTAGAAAAAATAGAAAATATTTTAAAAAAATATAATTATGATTTAACAGTTAGAGCAGAAGATTTAAGTCTAGAGATATTTGTTGATATTTCTAATAGTTTAAGTTAACTAAATAAAAAAGTATGATTAAAATAAAGAATTTGGCATATAATTTTTTGGAGATGATTATATGCCATTTAATATTGGGGATTTAGTTACTCGTAATTCGCATAATAATGATACGGTTTTTAAAATAATTGATATTGATTCAGGAATAGCTATTTTAAAAGGAGTTAATATTAGATTATTAGCTGACAGTGATATATCGGATTTAAAGAAAGTTGAAGTTAACAACAATATTAAAGATGACCAAGTTTTCTTAGATAGATTTGAAGTTAATCTTGATAGAAATGAATATTTTTATCTGCCTGGTAAAGTTTTGCATATTGATTCTGATGAAGATTATTTAGAAAGATGTATGGATTTTTATAAGAATGTACAGGTTAAAGCAATTGGAGTTAAAATAAAAGAAGAAGAGATTGGAAAGAATATTAAAAGTTTATTGGAAGAATATAATCCAGATATTTTAGTAATAACAGGGCATGATGCTTACTATAGAAAATTAGGAGAAGAGAGTAATAATAGTAACTATAAAAATACAACTAATTTTATAAAAGGTGTAAAAGAAGCTAGAAAGTATGAAGGACATCAAGATTTAATAATTATAGCTGGTGCTTGTCAATCAAATTATGAAGAATTAATAAAAGCAGGAGCAAATTTTGCTAGTAGTCCAAAACGGATTAATATTCATGCTCTAGACCCAGCCATTATTGCATCAAGTGTTGCTTTAAGCGATAAAAATAAACCTATTGATTTAATAGGAATACTTGAAAAAAC
>CANRJE010000019.1 GCA_947630865.1 uncultured Bacilli bacterium
TTCTGACAGTTGAAATTTGTATTTATTATTATACTGGATTTTAGAGAAATTTCAAGTTAGGTTGCGGACATTGTCTGTCGTATGTTATAATTATTCTGGTGGTGTATGAAAACAATAATAGATGGCATTGAATTTGAAGTCATCATTGAAAAGAAGAAAGGCAATAAAAATACTTATTTAAGAGTAAATGATGATTTAAATATTTATATAACAACTAATTATTATACAAGTCTTAAATCTCTTCAAAAATTAATTGATGATAATCATAAAGCTATTTTAAGAATGTATAATTTAAAACTAAAAAAAAGAAAAAGTGAAGAAGAATTTACCTATTTAGGTAAAAAATATGATATTGTTTATATGAATACGAAAGATATAGTATTAGGAGAAAATAGTATTTTTTTAAATCATGAAGCAAGTCTTGATAAATGGTTAAAAAAAGAAGCTGAAAAGATTTTTAAAGAAGAACTAGATGAAGTTTACAAAATTTTTCCAGTTACAATACCATATCCTAGTTTAACTATCAGGAAGATGAAAACAAGATGGGGGGTATGTAATGTTAAAACTAAAAGAGTTACTTTAAATTTAGAATTAATAAAAAAGGAACTTAAATATTTAGATTATGTAATTGCTCATGAACTATCTCATTTAGTTTATCCTAATCATTCAAAAGATTTTTGGAATTTAGTAGAACGGGTTATTCCCAATTATAAATTATTAAGAAAGGAAATGCGAAATTATGAATAAGATAATTGATGGTAAAAAAGTAAGAGATGAAAGAAAAGAAAAATTAATGGAGGAAATAAAAAAACTTAAAGAAAAACTAACGTTAGTTGATATTAGTGTAGGAGATGATGCAGCTAGTAAAGTTTATGTTAGTCAAAAAGAGAAAATGGCTCTTGAAGTTGGTTACAATTTTCTAAATTTACATTATGATAAAATTGAAGAAGATAAGTTAATTGAAAAAATTGAAGAATTAAATAATGATGAGAACATAACTGGTATTATTGTTCAATTACCTTTACCAAGTTATTTAAATAAAGATAGAATATTAAATACTGTATCAGTAGATAAAGATGTTGATGGGTTAACGAGAGAAAATTTAACAAGATTAGTAAAAAAAGAAAAGAGTTTAATACCATGTACTCCTAAAGGAGTTATGACTTTACTTGAAAGTTATCATATTGATTTAATAGGAAAAAAAATAGTAATTGTTGGAAGAAGTGAATTAGTAGGACTTCCATTATTTCATTTACTTTTAAATAAAGATGCTACTGTTACTTTGTGTCATTCAAAAACTAAAGACTTAAAATCTTATACAAAGAATGCTGATATATTAATTGTTGCTGTTGGTAAAAAATCTTTAATAACTTCTGATATGGTAAAACCTGGTAGTGTTCTAATCGATGTAGGAATTAATAGAGTTGATAATAAACTATATGGTGATATTGAATCATCTTCTATAGAAGTTGCTAGTTTAATGACTCCTGTTCCAGGAGGAGTTGGACCAATGACAGTTATCTCCTTAATGGAAAATGTTTTAGAAGCTTATAAAGCAAGAAAAAATAAATAAAAGTATTTATTTTTTTTTAAAATTAAATTATAATATTAAATATTTTTAGGGGATATTATGCAATTAGAAATTTTAGATTTTACTATTTATTATGATAAAGACTTTGATATTTCAGAAATAAAACAAATTATTGAAAACAATTATCAATTAATAAAACTTTATTATAAAGATATAAAAGGAATAAGTTTTATACCTACTAATAAAGATAATATCTTATATGTAGAAGATTTTAATTCTTTCTTTTTAGATATTATTGAAAAAGAATATTTTAATTTAGAAACTAAAAATAACTTTAAAAATCCTAATTTGTTAATGTCTTTATATATTGAATATAAAGTTCGAGAAATTAATAGTGAAGTTATAAAACCAAATTTTAATATACCAACTGAAATTCTTCTAAATGTTATTGCATATAAATATTATGAAGAAATGGGAACAAAAGAAGATTTTATTAATTATTTAAAAAATCGATTAAAAACAGATGAAATAATAAAATGGCTTCAAGATAAAACAAGATTTCAAATATATAATTATTTTCTAAAAATAGCAGTTGAAAACATTAAAGAATCCTATAAAGACTTTTATAGTGTTATAATTAAAATTACTGATAAAATAACAGAAGACTTTGAAAAGAATTTTCAAGATGAAATTGAAGAAGAAGTATATGAAGAGATAATTGATTTTTCTGAAGTTGAAAACTTATTTCTTAACTTTTTAGATTTTATTAAAGCACCATCTAATTGGAAAGAAAAATATTTTCTTTTAAAAAATGATTTAGGTATAACATTCAATAAAGAAGAAGAATCAAGATTTTATTTAGATAGTAATCACATAATTAAAATAAACATAAATAGTAAAAATGAAATAGATGCTTTTTACACCTTAGTTCATGAATTTGTTCATTATCTATCTTATAAAGAAAATTATGCAAATTCTTTTCTTAATGAATTTCCTAGCATTTATTTTGAAATGTTAGCTATTACTTATTTACAAAAAATAAATTATCGGAGAAGTCTTGCTTTAGAAACTTTAAATAATAGAAGATTTAATAATATAGAAATTTATTTTGAATATGGTTCTATCTATAAAGATATTGTAAAATATAGTCAAATTGGTATAATTAGAAGAGAAGATGAGTTAGAAAATATATTAAAACTTTTTAGAGATGTTAATAGTTTTATATCAACTGGTGATAATGAATCAAAAGATATAGTTAAATTAAAAGAAATATCTGAAAGATTAAATAAACTAGATATTTTAGAAGTAATAGATAAAAAATATGATAACTTAAATGAAATATTTTTAAAAAAAGGATTAGAAGTTTTAGATGGATATAAATATTTATTAGGAACGATGTTAGCATTTGAAATTAATAAGAAAGTTGATGATACTATATTAGGAAAGATGTTTTTAGTAGTAGATAATTTAGATAAATATACATTAAATGATATATTAAAAGAATTTGATATAGAATATATATTACAAGATAAAGATAATAATAAAAAGTAGATTTTTCAAATTTATTTTGTTAAAATAAAAAAAGAAAGTGGGAAAGTTATGGAGAGAGTTCAAAAAGTAATTAGTAATTTAGGATACGAGTCTCGTCGTAATGCTGAAAAATTAATTATTGATGGTAAAGTTTTAATAAATGGTCATGTTGCAAGTCTTGGTGATAAAGTTAAAGATAGTGATGAAATAAGAGTTAATGGAGTTATATTAGATAGAAAAAATAATCAAAATAAAGTTTATTATCTTTTAAATAAACCAAGGGGAGTTGTTTCAACAAGTAATGATGATAAAGGACGAAAGACAGTTATTGATTTAATTGATACATCGTTAAGAATTTATCCTGTAGGACGTCTTGATTATGATACAACAGGAGCTATTTTATTAACCAATGATGGAGAACTTACAAACTTACTTTTACATCCAAAGAATGAAATAGAAAAAGTTTATTTAGCTAAAATTAAAGGTATTATAACAGGGAGTGATATTCATAAACTTAAAAGTGGAGTTATGATTGATAGTAAAAAGACATCTCCTGCTTTAGTAAAATTAAAAAGTTATGATAAAAAAACAAATACTTCAATGGTTCTTATAACAATTCATGAAGGTCATAATCATCAAGTTAAAAAGATGTTTTTAAGTATAGGTTATGAAGTTTTAAAATTAACAAGATTAAAATTTGCTTTTTTAGATGTTAAAAACTTGAAGAGTGGAGAGTATCGTATGCTAACGCCTAAGGAAGTTAAAAAATTATATGGTTTAGGAAAAAATTAATATGAAGATTGAATATGTTTTTATTTTATTTTGGTTATATGCTATTTTAGGTTGGATTTTAGAATTAATTGTTACTTATTTAAGACAAAGGAAATTAGTTAATAGAGGATTTTTACTTGGTCCTTATTGTCCTATTTATGGAGTAGGTGGAACAGTTTTATTATTCTTATATAAGTATAATGCAAGTCCTTTTATTGTTTTTGTCGTGTCTATTTTTATTTGTAGTTTAATTGAATATTTAGCAAGTTATATCTTAGAAGCTATTTATAAAGTAAGATGGTGGGATTATACAAATCGCTTTTTAAATGTTAATGGGAGAATTTGTTTAACGAACTCTATTGCTTTTGGTTTTTTAGGAGTTTTATTAGTTTGTTATTTAAATCCATGGTTTTTAAATTTATTTAGAAGTATCGATCCTAAAACTCTTCATTTAATAGTTATTATAATTGGAAGTATTACAGCAATTGATGTTTTATTAACATTAAGTGCTATGGATGATGTTAGGATAATGGTTACAAATTTTAAAGATAAAAGTATAACTAATATTTTTAAATCAAATGCTGATAGATCAGAAGAGATAAGTTTTAAAGTTCGAAATATATTAAAACAAAAGTCATTTATTCATAAACACTTAACTAAAGCTTATGAAAATTTAAAAATTTATAAAAATTATGTAGCACGTAAAGGAGGAAAAGAAAAAACTAATAAATTTGAAACTATTGAAAATATTTTTGTAATAGGAGTTTTATTAAGTATTATTTTAGGATTAATTTTAGGAAAAATATTTGGAAATAAAGGATTATTTATTTGTATCTTTTTAGCACTAGATGCATTAATTGTTAGATTATTAAGTAGAGGTAATGATGAAAAGTAGTTTTACACATAAAATAAAAAATGATATTTATTTATCAGACGATGACATTAAAATATTAGAAAAATATGATATTCCTTATGATAGTTTCTCTAGTATGAAAGAGTTAATGTTTGAAATTGAAACAATTTTAGATGAGATAGAACCTTATGAAGATTTAGAAGAATTATCTATTAAATTAGCTGAATACAATTATCATTTTAAAACTAATAAGTGAGGGTATAACCTTTCTTTTTTTATAAATACTAATAATGATGACTATGAAAAATGAAAGTATATGGAATAATTATTTAAAAGAAAAATTTTTAGAATTAAATGAAGATATTGAGTGTGATATTTTAATAATAGGTGGGGGAATAGCAGGAATTTTATCAGCTTATGAACTTTCTAAAAGTAATAAAAAAATTGTATTAGTAGAAAGAAATAAATTATTTTCTGGAGTAACATCAAAAATGACTGCTAAAGTTACAATTTTAGAAGATATTTTAAAAAAAATAAGTGATAAAGATATTGATAAGTATATTAAAAGTCAATTAGAAGGATTAGATTTATTAAAAGAAAATATTTTGAATAACAATATTGATTGCTGTTTTAAAGAAAATAAATCATATTTATTTACAATGAAAAAGAGTAATATTAAAAAATTAAAAAATATTTATGAGCATTTAAAAAATAATAAAGTTAAAGTAAAAGAAGCAAATTTTAAGTTTAATAATATAGAAGCTCTTTTTGCAATTGAAGCTTTAGGATATGAAATAAATCCTATTAAATATTTAAATGGTATAAGAGATTCTTTAACAAATGTTTTAATTTATGAAAATACAAGTGTTGATTTAGTTTTAAAAGATGATGGCATCTTTACAGTTAAAACAAATAATAAACATGAAATTAAAGCTTTGAAAATTATTTTTGCTACTAATTATCCTTATTTTTTAAAACCTCTTTTATTCCCTTTGAAAGTTCATCTTGAAAAGTCTTATATTGGATATGGTGATACAGAATCTTTAAATGAAGGTTTTAATGCTATTAATATAGATAAGGAAGTACATTCTATTAGATTTTATAATGGTAAAATGATTTATTTAACAGGGAGTAGTACAATTTCTAATAAGGTGAATGCTATTAAAAACTTTAATAAAATTAAAGAAAGTCCTCTTTTTAAAGATATTAGTAATTTATGGAGTAATATGGATATAATTACCAATGATAGTTTACCAATTATAGGGGAAGTTTTAAAAGATATGTATATTATAACAGGATTTAATACTTGGGGTATTTTATCAAGTCATGTTGGAGCATCGCTTTTAGCATCTTTGATACTTGGTAAAAAGAAAAATTTAAAATATAAAGAATTATTTAATCCTAAAAAGAAAATAAACTTAAAGAAGTTTTTAAATTCATCTTTAAATGTTTATGATAGTATAAATGGTTATTTGAAGGGATTGTTAAATAAAAATAAGATGGTCTTTTATAGTAAAGATAATGCTATGTATGTTGCAAAAGATGGGAAATGTTATTTAGTAAAGAGAAAATGTCCGCATTTGAAGTGTAATTTAATATTTAATAGTGTTGAAAAAACTTGGGATTGTCCTTGTCATGGTTCACGTTTTGACTTATATGGAAATGTTATAAGTGGTCCAAGTAAATATAATATAAAAGTAAAAAGTGTCAAATAAGTGAAAACTTGTTTACTTTTTTTTAAAAGTAGGTTATGATTAATATAAAGATAGGACATCTATCATGAAAGGAGATTTATTTATGGCAAGTGATGGCATAAAATTTAGAGGGTCAGATATGACTCAAACAATTTCTGAAATATCTGCAGCAATTAGAGATATGGAAGGATTTAAAGAAAAAAACAAGGAAATTAAACAACGTATGATGGGAACATGGAGTGGTTCTGAAGCACAAGCTGCTTTTGCAAGACTTGATGATATTGACAAGAATCTACAAGAGATGATTGATATTCAAACAAGAGTAAGAGATGCTTTAGACGATAAGAATTCAGGATTTACTGAAGCAAGTACAATGTTATAGGAGGATTTATGAATAGAGATTTTGAAATACAAAGTTTAAGTGATTTACAAGGAGCACTAGCAGATTTACAAGCATTATCAGGAGACATTGATAATACACTTGGAAAATTAAATACAACCTATGCTAATCAACAATCAGGATATGCATCAGCTAATTCTGAAAAGATTGCATCTTCAATGATGGAATGTACAGATAAAGCAAAAAAAATATCTGAAAATGTTCGAGTAATCAAAGAATCAATTGACAAATATAGTAAAGTTATTGAGGAAACTGATCAAGCATAATTAATAGACACGTTCTGTGTCTTTTATGTGTTTAAAAAAGAAAAAAGAAGTTTTTTAACTTCAGAAAAGAGGTATTATGGCAAATAATTCAGAGTTTAGGTTTGATGATGATTCATATGCTAAATGGCAAACTTTTAAAGAAAGCAATCCTGGACTTGCTTCTAGCTTAGTTGAAAAGGCTGCCAGTGATGGAATTGATATTAGCGATGCTGAAGCAAGATATGAATATGATAGAGATAGTGTCGGACCAGTTGTTGATTATGATCAGTTTAAAAAAAATACTGCTAATAATGCTGCATCTTCTCCTTCTCTTGATCGTGGAACAAGAGGTGATGCACATATTGAACAAGCAAGAAATTCTATTGGTGGGCAAGATACAAGTAGTGCTAGTTCAGGCAATAGTGGTACTGGTTCGTCTGGTGGAGTTTCTCAAACTGGGAGTAGTTCTGAAGATATAGATGTTATTGATGGTAGTACTGATCCTACTAAATCAACTCCAACTGCACCAAATACACATAATGCTCCATCATCTGATTTAATGCAAACAATTCATGATGAATTAGCTGCTGTTGTTGATCCTAATGATGAAAATGCACAAGCAGCTTTAGCTGCTATGCAAGAAAACATTGATAATGGAACTCCAGTAATTGTAAATGATGCTGCTAGTGCTAGTCAAAATGGACCAGTTCCTCCGATGACGGAAAGACAACAAGCTCAAATGTTGGAACAATTAGATAGACTTGAAGAGGCAGCTAAAGCATCGGGTGATGAAGAACAATTAGAGGCAATTCAAAATGCTAGAGAGCAAATTAATAATAATGCTTCAGTTGACATAAGTGTTGTAAGTAATAATCCAGAAGTAGAACCTCCAGTTATTGATATGGAAGCTTCTCCAGATATAGAAAATGGTGATGAACTTGACCCTAATGCTGTTTTTGAAAGTTCAAATGATGTAGCTGATACTGAGGTAATGCAGGCTATTTTGAATAAATTAGCTATTTCAAATGCATATATTGATGATATACTTAGTGGAGTAACTGAGTGTACCCTTGCTCTTGAAGATATATATGATCCAGTAAAAGAAAAATTAAAATTTACAGCAGATGATTTTGATACTGAAATAAGATCAAGAGTTCGAAATAATTGGGGCGATTTACTCGAAACTATTATGAGCGATATAAAGACAGCTTACAATATAATGGAACAAACTGAGGCAGCAAATAACGAAGGTGCTGATGATACATTAGGAGCAGATGCTCTTGACGGAAATCCAGGAGGCGGAGGTTATAGTGGAAGTAGTTCTGGAGATCCAGGAACACCAGATGTTTCAGATGTTCCTCCTAGCACTATTACTCCGGGAACTGAAGAGTTAAATCCATCAGCAGTTGCAGGTTTATTAACATTTACGGGACTTATACCATTATATGATCAAATTGGTGGAAGTTCTAATATTCAGGGAAGTTTGACTTCACAATATCAAGTTGTTGAAATTATTAATGAAAATGGTAAATATTATTATAAAATATATGATCCTGAATTGAAGCGTTTCTTCTATGCTGAAATAAGTGAGACTTCAATTTTAACAACTGATTATAGTAAACTACTAATTTCTAAAGAAGGTGAATCAACGATGATGTTGACAGAGCCTAAAATAGGAGAAAATGTTTTCAGTAAAATGACTGAACCAAATAAGGCTTATTTCGTTTTAACTGAAGAGCCTGTTACTGATGAGAATGGTATTCAATATGCAACAGTTTTAGATGGAAGCGATGCTAAAGTTTATTATGTTCCACTAGATAATTCAGTTGAAATGATAGATTTAGGTTCTGTTGTAGCAAACGTTGTAAATCCAGAAACTTCAACAGATTCTAGTAATCAAACTGTATCCCCTAATACAGTTGGAGGAGGAAGTAATTTATGAATATGGCTCAATTATCTACTGTGTTCAAAACGGTTAAAAATGATTATGCAGAAAATGTTGATGCTAAAAAATGTGCTAGTAAAGAAACTTCAGCATTATATAATAAATGTGTTGTTGAATTAGCTGATGGCAAAATTTTAAATTTGGAAACTTTGATGGGGGAATTTCAATCAAGTTTATCTGGGCCTGACAATGAATGCCCGACAGAATATTCTCATGCTAAAGCAAATTTAGAAATTTTAATGGGGAGAGTTAAAAACGACTTAACTTATTTTAAAGAAAATTATTTTGGCGAAGTAATTAAAAAGGCTGTTGATGATGCTTTTACAGAAATTGATACAGAATATAAAGGTTTGGATACTGAATATCATGAGAGTGTTACTACAATAGATGGTCTTTTTGGTAAGTATAACAATTTATCTGATAGAAAAAATCAATATGAAAGACGTATAAGTAATGCTTCTGGTGACCCTGAAAATACGAGTATTGATAGTTGGAGAAGTCAAGTTTCAAGCATTAAAATAGAAATGCGAAATGTTAATCATCAAATAGAAACCAATGTTAATGCATTAAAGAAAATAGTAGAAAAAATGAAAGATATTTTAGTAAATGATGGATATGAAAAAATATAATAATACAATTTACGAAAAATAAATTTAATATAGAAAAAGTAAAAAAAGAATTGCTATCTAATTCTTTTTTTGTTATAATCTATTATAGAATAGAGGGATTCCTATGAAGATATTAGTTCTTAAAAAAGATCGAGTAATTACAACAACTTTACCAAATACTATTTATGGTGATTTTCAGATTGTAGATATTGATGATAACGGAAATCAAGTTGATTTAATAACAATTAAAGAGAAAGATGGAAAATGGTTGTTAACTAACACAAATGATACAGCTATTATTGTAAACAATACTCCAGTTGGAAGTATTAATATTTCAGATTATTTTGCTTGTGAAATTTTATATCGGAAGAGTGATTATAAATATATTTTATATTGCTTACCAACTTATGATAAAACAACCCTTTATCAAGTTTTAGACCCTTCTATCTCAATAGGAACTAATAATGCTGATATTTTATATAGACATAACTTTTTAAGTAATTTTAATGTACGTATATATTATGATAATGCTTGGTATATTGAAGTTTTAACTGATACTTATTTAGTTTATTTAAATAGTCGTAGTGTTAAAAAAGAAAGACTATATAATGGTGATGTAATTTTTATTTTGGGACTTAGAATAGTTGTTTTAGGAAATTACATGATTATTAATAATCCATTCAATACAGTAAATGTTAATCGAAATAAATTAAAACCGATTGGACTTGGAGCTGTATCTGCTAAAGCGGAAATTGAAGAAGAATTAAATATTTATGATGAAGAGGATTTCTTCTTTAGAACACCACGTTTTAAAAGAAATATTGTTTCAGAAAAATTTCATATTGATTCACCACCTGAAAATCAAGATCCAGAGTCAACACCATTCTTCTTAACATTAGCATCTTCAATGACAATGGCTGCAACGAGTAGTATGTCTTTATATACAGCTATTTCTAGGCTAAATGAGGGAGCAGAATTAAAAGATGTTATACCAATGCTTATTGTAACGGTTATTACTCTTATTGCTTCATTTATTGTTCCTTTGATTTCTAGAGTTTGGCAAAAGAATCATAATAAAAAGAAAGAAAAATTGCGTCAAACTAAATATACTGATTATGTTCATGAGAGAGAAAAAGATATCAACGATAAAATGGAAGAGCAAAAATTCATTTTAGTTGAAAATAATCAAACTAACGAAAAATGTTTTGAAATTATTATGAATAAACAGACAACTTTGTGGGAAAGAAAAACTAGTCATGATGATTTTTTAAAACTTCGAATTGGAATTGGAAATATTAATGCATCTATTGAAGTAGAATATGAAAAAGAAAGATTTACTTTAGTTGATGATAATTTAAAAAGCCTTCTTTTTCAAGTAGCTGGTAAAGAAAAAAAACTTGATAATGTTCCAGTTACAGTTTCTTTAACAGAAAAAAATATTATGGCAATTACTTCTGAAACAAAGATAGGATATCAATTTTTAGAAACACTTGTATTACAAATGATTGCATATCATAGTTATGAAGAATTAAAAATTGTTGTTTTAACTAAAGAAGAAAATGCATCTTACTTTGAATATTTAAGATTAACTCCATTTGTTTGGAATAATCAAAAAACATTTAGATTTTTTGGTACTAATAAAGAAGAAATTAATCAAATATCTATCTATTTATTAGATGAATATATGAATAGAAAATATAAAGATAAAGAGAGAAGTTATGAAGTAACTGATGCTGATTATAAAAGTTATTTACCATATTATGTAATTATTACTGATAATTATAAAAATATGCGTAATGTAGAAATATTAGATAAAATTCTTCATGAAGAAAATAATTTTGGCTTTTCAATAGTAGCAATAGATAGAAGTTTAAGAAGATTACCAGATGAAGCTAAAGTATTTATTGATATAAATGCTGATACTAGTTTAATGTTAGAACCTGATTTAACAAGTGGTATGAAACAAGAATTTAAAGCAGATATCAATAATTTAAATATGAATTTATTAACTACGAAAGTTGCTAATGTTCCTATTGAGTTTCAAAAAGGTAAATTTAATTTACCAACTACTTATACATTCTTAGAAATGTATAATGTAGGAAGAGTAGAACAGTTAAATGTTATAAATCGTTGGAGAGAATCCAATCCTATTAATAGTTTACAAGCTCCTGTTGGAATAAGTGAAACTGGTGATTTATTGACACTTGATGTTCATGAAAAAGTTCATGGACCTCATGGTTTGATTGCTGGTATGACTGGTTCAGGTAAATCAGAGTTTATCATAACCTACATTTTATCAATGGCTGTTAATTATCACCCAGATGAAGTTAATTTTGTTTTAATAGATTATAAAGGTGGAGGTTTAGCTGGAGCTTTTGAAAATAAAGATACAGGTTTAAAACTTCCTCATATTGCAGGAATTATTACGAACCTTGATCAAACAGAGATTACAAGAGCCTTATCAAGTTTAAATTCAGAGTTAAGAAGACGACAAAAAATCTTTAATGAAGCAAGAGATAAATTAAATGAATCAACAATCGATATTTATAAATATCAAAAATTATATCGTAATGGTCAAGTTGATGAACCAATGAGTCATTTAATAATTATAAGTGATGAGTTTGCGGAACTTAAAATGCAACAACCTGAATTTATGGACGAACTTATGTCAATTGCCAGAATTGGACGTAGTTTAGGTGTTCACTTGATTTTAGCAACACAGAAACCTAGTGGAATTGTAAATGATCAGATTTGGAGTAACTCGAGATTTAAAGTTTGTTTAAAAGTTCAAGATAGAAGTGATTCAATGGATATGTTAAAACGGCCTGATGCAGCAAGTATTACGAATACTGGTGCTTTCTACTTACAAGTTGGTTTTAATGAATATTTCTATTATGGACAAAGTGCATGGACTGGTGCTCCTTATTATCCAAGTGATTTCAGAATTAAAACAATCGATTCTGCTCTTGATTTTATTAATAACTATGGTGCTATTTATAAGAGTGTTAATAATACAGTTAAAAAGAATATTAAAAGTCAAGGTGAAGAAATTACAAATATTATTAAATACTTAGATGATATTGCTTATAAAGAAAACATTGTTGTTAATCAGTTATGGTTAAATAGAATACCAGAATTTATTAAGCTAGATATGCTAAAGAAAAAATACAATTATCAGAAAACTGCTTTAATTAATCCAGTAATAGGAGAATTTGATGATCCAGTTAATCAACAACAACATTTGTTAACCCTTCCAATTAGTGAAAATGGTAACACCGTTATTTATGGTTTATCGGGAAGTGGTAAGGAATTAGTCTTAACAACCGTTGTTTATTCTTGTGCAACTACATATACTCCTGAAGAAGTTAATTTCTATATTCTAGATTTTGCTTCTGAGACGATGTCAATTTTAAGAGATTTACCACATGTTGGTGATGTTATTCTTGCTAATGATAAAGAAAAATTAGAAAATTTATTTAAACTAATTAATACTTATGTTGAAGAAAGAAAACGTTTATTCTTAAATTATGCTGGTAGTATTAATGAATACAAGAAAGCAACAGGAAAAGAAATACCAGCTATTGTTATTATGATTAATGGGTTTGATTCATTCTCTGAGTTATATCAAGATTATGTTGAGTTATTAACTAAGTATACAAGAGAGTGTCCAAGATTTGGTATCTACTTCATGATTACAGCAACTGGTACAAGTTCCGTTCGTTATAAATTAAGTCAAAACTTCAAACTTGTTTTAGCTCTTGAATTAAATGATAAAAGTGACTATTATTCCGTTATTGGAAAAACAACTATTTTGCCAAGTAAAGCAGTTGGACGTGGACTTGTTAAAGTTGGAGAAGGTATTTATGAATTTCAAACAGCTCATCCTTCCCGTAAGGAAGAAAGTAGTGACTTCTTTAAAAAACTTGCTGTTGAGTTAAAAGCTAAATATAAGAGTAAAGCTATTGCTATTCCAGTATTACCAGATAAAGTAACATATCGAGAAGTTGAAAATAAAATCGATGGACTTAACAATATTCCGATTGGAATTTATAAAGATAATCTTGAAAAATGTTTATATGATTTTAAAAAGAATTTCTTTAATAAAATTGCTGCTAGTGATATTGAAAATACAAAATCATTTACTAAAGAGTTATTGAATATTTTTAATAGTATTACGAAGTTTAAAACTTATTTATTTGATGCATCAGGAGCAATAACAGAAAATTATGCTAATATTGTTAAATATAATGGTAAGTTTGATGAAGTATTGAATAGTATCAATGATAATATTGATAAAATATATAGTGAATATGAAGCAACAGGATTTGATCCTCAAATTGTTGAAAAATATCAACCTATGTTATTAGTTATTTATGATTTTAATAGTTTCAAAAGTAAACTTACAGTTGATTTAGGTAAAATTATGACTAATCTTGCTACTAAACAAGAAAAATTACCAATTATTAATATAATTGCTATAGATAATGTAGATAACTTCAAGAAAATTGAATTTGATGCTTGGTTTAAACAAGTTAATTTACCTGACAATGCTATTTGGATTGGCGAAGGTATTACTAATCAATTCTCAATTAAGTTAACACGTAGTAGTGATAGAGCATTACAAACACCACTTGCTAATGATTTTGGTTACGCAGTTGTAAATGGTCGTCATGCTTTAGTTAAAGTTTTAACGTATAATCCCGAAGTGTTGGCTGAAGTTAACAAAAAAATAAATAGTAATATTGAGGAGTTATAATATGAATCAAAAAGTATTAGTAGAAGTTTATGTTCCAGAATTGGATATAAAATATGATTTATTTCTACCACCTCATAAGAAGGTTGGCAATGTAATTTTAAATCTCGTTAAAGCAATTAATGAGCTATCACAAGGAGCTTATCCAATAAGCAATAATCATGCTTTAATGAATAGTGATACATGTGAATTTTATAATCCTGATTTAAATTTGAAAGATGCTAAAGTTTTAAATGGAACTAAATTAATTTTAGTCTAAAAGGTCGCAAGACCTTTTTATTATTTAAAAAAGTGTCAACAAAAGGAAAAGATTCTTTACTTTTTATCCTTTTTATATTATGATTTTAATGTAGGGTAGTGACTTACAGGGAAGGAGGATTTGAATGGCAATAATTGAGTTTTCTGGAAGTTTTGCAACTGAGACAGAAGAGTTAGAAACTTTGAAATCTAGTGTTGATTCGTCTTTAGATGCAATTGCAACAGAACTATCTTCGTTATCTGAATGTTGGAAAGACGATAAAAGTGAAACATGGTTGAGTGACCAAGACACAAATATGCAAGAATTAAAAACTGCAAATACTAAAGTTAAAACTGAAGCTGATTCATATTTTGCAGAAATAGTTAAAATTTTGAACATATATTAATATTAAAAAAAATTTTTTGAAAGGAGAAAGAAAAAATGACACAAGTTGCTCAAACAGAAATGGGTGGATCATCATCAGGAGAAAGATATATTGATACTGATAAGATGGCAAGTTGTATTTCTAATATTGAAACAGCAATTACTTCAGCTGAAACTGCAATAGAATCATATTCAGCTAAAGCACCTTCTTTAGGAGCTTCAACATCATTAGGAGCTGTTGAAAGTAATTTATCAGCAATTAAGAATTCTTATACAAATGATTTACTTCCTTTACTTTCTAAACTACGTCAAGATGTAGAAGATGTAAAAGAAGAATATATTAGTAGATCTACGCAAATTGAAAATGCAGGATCAGGAGAATAATTAGAACAGCAGAAATGCTGTTTTTTTGTTTAAATACTTTTTAATATTAGAAAAATTAATTATAATTTTCAGTATTATTATTTGGAACTTAATATTGCAAATATTTTTTTACTATGATAAACTTAATATGATAGTAGAGTAGGTGATTTTCATGAGCAATATCAATTATATAGGAAATGCAAATACCCAAATTAAAAGATATCAAGATGCTGATGAATATCTAAAAAGTGCTCTAGAATATATAGATGATGTAATCACTGATTTAGAAACTATAATTGGAGTTGATGAAGCATCAGAGTTATTAAAAAATGTTAATTCAAAAAAAGAAACTATTGAATTAGAAAAAAAGAAAATTGCAACTCATATAGGTTCTATAAGACAAAAAAGTAGAGAATTATCTGATGCTCAAGATGAAGAAAATAGAAGAAGAGCAGCAGAAACAGCTGCCGTGGCTAAGGCAGGTGGCACTTCATGAAATTTGATACGGAAATAATGGTTGACATATTAGATAATATAAAATTAGCTAATCAAGAAATTGGTCATGCTAATAAAGAATTATCTGATGCATATGATAATTTAAATCGAAATACTAGAAAATGTTTAAGTAAAAAACTAGTAATAACAAATCTTAATGATGAATTAGAAGAAGCTAAAGAACTTGATTTAATAATGCAAGAAATAATATCAGCGATTGAAGGTAAAACATTAGATTTATCCGGATTAGGAGCTGTAACTTTTGGAAGTGATATATTATCTCCTGAGTCATCAAAATATGAACAACCAAGTGATATGGAAAATTATGATTTTAGCAAAGAATTAAGTGCTTTAAATAATCGGACTGATAGTGAAATATTAAAGGCTTTTAATGCTTTAGGTGTAAGCGATAAAGATAGAGAAAGAATAGAAGAATGTTTAAAAACAAATAACACATATGTCTTAGCAATGTTTATATTTGCATACAACA
>CANRJE010000020.1 GCA_947630865.1 uncultured Bacilli bacterium
TTCAATTAAAATGCCTATTGATTTAAATGTTGCATATGCTGAATACATTAATCAGTCATAATGTTTAACACAACTTTTGGAAAAAAGCATTTTACAGAAAAAATTACAAAATTATATAAGGAAAATGTCTTTAATGGAGAAATAAAAATGCAGCAAGAAAAAGAATTGCAATCTCCAAGTGTTGGAGCAACAACGATTGAAGAAATAGAATATTATTTGAATATACTTAAAAAAAATAATTCAAATAGTTATGATACTTTAAATCAGGAATTTCAAGATATTTTAAATGATAAAAACAAACAATCTCTTGCTTACTTAGGATACTTTTTAGGAAGAATATTAGCAACTATTACATTAGATGAAAAACTTGATAATACTATCTCTTTATACCTTTCGAATATCAAAGATGAGTATTTAAAAAAGATTGAAAATTGTGACTTTGAATCTAAATTTTCTATTAAAGACATAGATAATTTAGTAGAATTATTTTTAAAACAAAAAGATAACTATGATATTTTAGAAGAAAGAAAAATTCTTAAAAACTTTGCTTATATTTATCTTTTTGAAATATATTTTCAGAAGAATTTAACAGAAAAAGATTTAGAAAATAGTTATGTAAAAAATATATTAAAGACTATTATTGTTGTTATCTTTCAATTAGAAGAAGAAGGAATAATAAAAAAGATAACATCTGAAACTTTTAAAAGTTTAGATTTAAATACTATAATTAATATTATAAGAAAAATAGAATTTGCAAATATTAAAGTTAAAAAATATAAATAATAATAGGAGACGTTATGTTAGATATTAAAAAAGATAAATATATTATAGTTGAAATAATACCTACTAGTTCAAATAGTAAAGTAGGAGAAATTATTGAAATTTCAGGATTAAAAATTGAAGGTTTAAAATTAAAAGAAAGATTTAACTATCGACTTAATCCAGATTTAATTTTAAATCCTGATTTAAGAAATATAGTAAATTATGCTAATAATGAATTTACAATAGTTGATTCAAGTGAAAAAATTATGATTGCTTTTAAAAAATTTATTGGAAAATTACCTTTACTAATTATTGATAATAGTTATACAAGAGATTATTTAAGAGTTATAAAAAATAAAAAAGAGTCAGTTTTTAAATATTTAGATTTAGAGTTTAGTGAAGATATCTTTGATATTTTAATAAAAAAATATAAATTAGAACCAAGTAATTTTTTAGTTGATTTAATTTATGAAAGTTTAATTTTTCATAGTGAGGAATAAAAGGATATGAAATTATCTTTTTATTTTTTTTCAAATATGATATTATTAATAAGTAATAACTATGGTGATATATGGAAAAAGATGATAATATTTTAAAGAGAAGTTTAATAAGTGCTTTAATTTTTATTTTATTTGTCATAATCGTTTTTTATTTTATATTTCGAAAAAACGATATTAGAGTAATTTTTCACATTTTAAAGAATACTAAAAAATTATATTTGTTAGTAGCCATTTTTTGTATGGCTTGTTTTAGCATATGTGAAGCAATTAACTTAAAAAGAACATTGAAATTATGTGGTACAAAAGTAAGTTTTTTACAAGCTTATAAATATGCTTTAGGAGGTTTTTTTGTTTCATCAATTACTCCTAGTTCATCAGGAGGAGACCCTATGCAACTTTATTTAATGACAAAAGATAAAGTTCCAATATCACATTCAGCTATTGCTCTTCTTACTAAACTTTTAACTTTTCAGTTTGTTGTAATTATTGTATCCTTATTTAGTTTTATCTTTAGATATAATTTATTTTCTAATATGGGTTATGTAAAATACTTAATCTTTTTAGGTATGTTTTTAAACTTTTTAGTTTTTCTTTTATATCTTTTAATTATTTTTTATAAATCTGTTATTGAATTTTTAGTAGAGATTTTTTCTAAATTATTAAAAAAATTTCGTTATAAAAAGATAGATCTCTTAAAAGAAAAAATTAACTCACATATTTTAGAGTATGAAAGAGCAGCTAAAGTTTTAAAAAAGAATCCAAAAACTTTTCTTTTAAATATCTTAACGACTTTAATAGAGATGCTTTTATATTATAGTATATCTTATTTTGTTTATTTATCATTTGGTCTTAACAATGAAAATATCTCTACATTTATTGCTATTCAATCCGTTTTATTTATTTCTGTTTCATTTTTACCTTTTCCAGGGGCAGTTGGTGCAAGTGAAGCAACTTTTATGCAGTTATATAAAAATATTTATGGAAATAAAATTTTAGGAAGTGCTATGGTAATTACTAGATTTATTAACTTTTATCTTTTTGTTTTATATTCTGGTATTGTAATATTAAGTTATATTTTAGAAAAAAATTTAAAAAATTCTTCTTAAAAAGTTAGAAGTTAATTAGTTTATGCGTTATAATGATAGTAGGTGTTAATGTGAAAAATAAAAAAGGTTATACTTTAATTGAATTATTAGGTGTTATTGTTCTTTTATCTATTCTTTCAAGTCTTGGGGTAGTTGTTTATACAAATTTCATGATTCAAAGAGAACAAGTTTACTATAAAGAACTAGAAGAATCCATGCTTTTAGCAGGAGGGGAATATTATACTTTTAACAAAAGTTCTGCTCCTTTAATGTTTGGAGATGAAAAGAAGGTTACTTTAAGTTATTTAAAAAATAATATTTATACAGAAGGCGAGATAAAGGATGCTAGAAATAATTCTTGTGATTTAGAAGAAAGTTATGTTGGAGCATATAAAGATAGTATTGATAAAACAAATTATTATGTTTGTTTAGTATGCGGAGATTATCATACAGAAAATCTTGCTTGTCAAAGGGATTTAGATTATACACTTACAATAAAAAATGCTAATAAGAAAATAACAACAACAGCTATTGCAACTAACAAAGCTATTTTAAATTTTGAAACATTGAATGATATGGATAAAGTAGTTTTAGAAAATAATCAAGGGGATACGGAAACTTGTACTTTAAAGGATAATAATGGATTAAAAAGTTGTTCCTTAGAAGTAAAAGAAACTGGTAATTATCAAGTATATGGTAAAACAGGTTCTAATAGTAGTCGTATTAAAGAAATTAAAGTATTAATAAAATAATTAAATGTTAAGAGGTAGTTATGGCAGAAAGAAAAAAAATCTTACTAGTTGAAGATAATTTAAAAGATAAAGTTTTAGAAGAATTGGATAAAGAGAATAAATTAGTAAATATTAAAATTTTATCTAAAAATGAATTTATAACTAATTACTTTTATGATTATAATGAAGAAACAATTTATTATGTAGTTAGATACTATAATACTAATCCTAAAAATGCTAAGATTTTTTTAGATAATATGAAATATGTTTTAGAAATCGATAGTCAAGATGAAAAAATATTATTTTTAAAAAAACTATATCAGGAATTAATAGAAAAAAAATTATTAATTTTAAATAATTATTTTAAAGAATATTTAAAAAGTGTTCATATTGAAGTTTTATTAAGTGAAAAGATAGAACCATTCTTTCGTAATATTTTAGATAAGTATGATGTTAGTTATCAATCAATTTCTAAAACTAATTTAGATTTAACTCCTAATATTTATCATTTTAAAGACATTGATACAGAATGTTCTTATATCTTTGATTCCATATCATCTTTAATTAAAAAAGGTGTTGATATTCAAAATATTAAATTAATTAATATAGGTAATGAATATACTCATCATTTAAAAAGATTTTCAAAATTTTATGGTCTTAAAATTAATAATTTAGATAGAGAAAGTATATATGGAACACTTTTAGTAAATAAAGTTTTAAAATTAATTAAAGAAGGAAAGTCGAAAGATGATATTTTAACTTATTTAAATAAAAAAATGAATGAGGAACTTGGTTTAAAAATTTTTAATATTTTAAATAAGTATTATTTTGTTGATGATTTTTTAGAGGTATTAGATTTAATAAAAGAAGACTTTAAAGAAGCATTTATAAAACCTTTAAATAACAAAAATGCTCTTGATTTAATTCCTTTAAATTCCTTTTTGATAAAAGACGAGAACTATATTTTTCTAATGGGATTTAATTTAGAAAATATTCCTAAAACATATAAAGATATTGATTATTTAAGTGATGATTTAAAAAGTAAGATTGGCTTATTTACAAGTTTAGAAAAAAATATAAATGAAAGAATAACTACTTTATATCATCTTAAAAATATTAAGAATTTAGTAATTACATACAAAGATAGTGATGCTTATCAAAGTTATTATCCTTCTAATTTAATAAGTGAATTAGGAAAAAGCGTAGATTTATTTGATTCTTTAAATAATACATCAAATCTTTATAATAAAATTAAATTGACAAAAAAACTTGATACATTTTTAAAATATGGTGAAGAGGAAGATGGAACAGCAATTCTTTTAAATACTTACAAAGATATTCCTTATTTAACTTATGATAATAAATATAAGCGCATAAATAAAAAAATTCAAAATATTAGACTTTCATATACTTCACTTGATAATTTTTATCATTGTCAATTTAGATTTTATATTGATAGTATTTTAAAATTGAATATTTATGAAGATAATTTCAAACTTTTAATAGGAAATTTATTTCATTATGTTTTATCAAAAATGTATAGTGAAGATTTTAATTTAGAGAGTACTTGGAATGAATTTTTAGAATCTAAAAAGTTTTCAAAGAAAGAAGAATTTTATTTAGAGATATTAAAAGAAGAATTAGTTGAGATTATAGAAATATTAAAACAACATTATGAATTAACAGGTTTAACTAATATTAAAACCGAAAGTGAAATTAATTTAGAATATCCTGATAATTTTAAATTTAAAGGTATTATAGATAAAATAATGTATAAAGAAAAAAATAATGAAACTTATGTTAGTTTAATTGATTATAAAACAGGAACTCCTAAGACTAATATGACAAATTTAATTTATGGAATTGATATGCAATTACCAATTTATGCTTATCTTATTAAAAAAAGTAATTTATTTTTAAATCCGAAGATTATTGGTTTTTACTTTGAACAAATAATTCATGAACCTTTAAGTTATACTCCTAAAAAGACTTATAAAGAACTTAAAAAAGATAGTTTAAAATTAGAAGGTTATTCAATTGATGATAGTTATTTAGTTAATATGTTTGATTCTAGTTATGAAAATAGTGAAATGATAAGAGGAATGAAAGTATCTAGTAAAGGATTTTACTACTATACAAAAGTTTTAACGGAAGATGCTATTGATAAATTGGTTTCTATAGTTGATGATAAAATAAAAGAAGCATTTGAAGAAATAAAGGAAGCTAATTTTATTATCAATCCTAAAGTAATTGAAAAAGATAATATTGGTTGTAAATATTGTAAATATCAGGATTTATGTTTTAAAACAGGAAATGATTTTAAGTATTTAGATAAAAAAGAAGATTTATCTTATTTGGAAAGTGGTGATGAAAATGCCTAATTGGACTAAAGAACAAGAATTAGCTATTACTAAAAGTGGCATGAATATCATTGTTTCAGCAGGAGCAGGAAGTGGTAAAACCGCCGTTTTAACAGAACGTGTTATTAGAAAATTAAAAAATGGAGAAGATGTTTCAAGACTTTTAATTTTAACTTTTACCAATGCTGCAGCTAAAGAGATGAAAGATAGAATCAGAAAAGCTATTATTGAAGAAAAATTAGATGATGAGTTACCTAAAATAGATTCAAGTTATATTACAACTTTTGATTCTTTTGCTCTTGCTATTGTAAAAAAATATCATTATCTATTAAATATTAGTTCCAAAGTAGAAATTGCTAATGATTTAATTTTAAAATGGAAAAAAGAAGAACTTTTAGATACAATATTTGAAGAATTATATCAAGAAAATGATGAACAATTTCATAGTTTATTAAAAGATTTTACAATTAGAGATGATAAAACATTAAAAGAATATATATTAGAAATCTACGATAAATTAGATTTAGAATATGATAAAATAACTCTTTTAGATAATTATTTTGATAATTTTTTTAATGATAAATTTATTGAAAATAGTGTTATAGAATTTGAAGATTTATTACAGGATAAAATTTTAAAGATTAAAGAGAATTTAGCTGAAATTGAACTTAGAGCAGATGGAGATTTTACCTCAAAACTATATGAATCTTTAAAACCTATAATAGAAAATACAGATTATGATTTAATTAAAGAAGGACTTTCAAATTTAAATATTCCAAGACTTGGTAAAAATATGTCCTCTATTAAACCATTTAAAGAAAAGATTAGCACTTTAAGAGATACTCTTAAAAATATGATGATTTATGAATCTAAAAGTGATATATATAATATGCTTCTTAAAACTAAAAATAATATTCAAATTATAATAAAAATTTTAAAAGAATTAGATGAAAGATTTTTAATTTATAAAAATAAAGAAGAATTATATGACTTTTTAGATATTAGTAAAATGGCTATTAAAATAGTAAAAGAACATAGTGATATTGCCTCTTATTTAAAAAATTATTTTCATGAAATTTTAATTGATGAATATCAAGATACTAGTGATATTCAAGAATATTTTATATCTTTTATTGCTAATAATAATGTTTATATGGTAGGAGATATCAAACAATCAATCTATAGATTTCGAAATGCTAATCCTAATTTATTTAAAGATAAATACAATAATTATCAAAATGAAGTTGGGGGATATAAAATTGATTTAGTTAAAAATTTTAGGTCAAGAGAAGAAACTTTAGCTAATATTAATTATATATTTAATTATATTATGGATTTAGATATTGGAGGAGCAGATTATAAAAACTTTCATCAAATGGTATTTGGAAATAGTGTTTATAATGAGTTTAATCCAAGTGATCAAGATAATAATTTTGAAATTTATAATTATGAATTATCAGATAAAAATTTTGATAAAAATGAAGTAGAGGCTTTTATTGTAGCAAAAGATATTTTAGATAAAGTTAGTAGTGGATATCAAGTTTATGATAAAGATTTAAAAGGATTAAGACCAATTACATTTTCTGATTTTGTTATTTTAATCGATAAATCTAAAAGTTTTGATTTATATAAAAAAATATTTGAATATAAAGGAATTAATTTAACAATTATTAAAGATGAAAGTATTAAAGGAAATGCGGATTTATTTATTTTAAAAAATATATTAGTTCTTATTAAAAATTATTTAGATAATTCTTATAAAGAAGAATTTAAATATGCTTATTTAAGTATTGGTCGTAGTTATTTATTTTCATTAAGTGATGAAGAATTATATGAAAGAATTACAAATAATAATTTTAAAGATGATAAGATTTTAGAACATATTAAAAATTTATGTACTTCTATAGAAACTATTTCTCCTAGTAAGTTAATTGAAAATATTTTAGATGAATTTAATTTTTATGAAAAGTTAATTACGGTTGGTAATATAAATGAATCAATTATTAGGTTTGATTATTTAAGTGATTTAGTTTCTAATTTAGAAAATTTATCTTATACCTATATAGATATTTTAGAATATTTAAAAAAGATGATAGAAAATGATGAGGAAATTAAATATTCTTTAAATAAAGATACTCCTAATAGTGTTAAAATCATGACAATTCATAAGAGTAAAGGTCTTGAATATCATGTATGTTATTATACAGGATTAACTAACGCTTTTAATGTTAAAGATGCTAAAAAGAGATTTTTATATGATTCTAAATATGGTATTGTTATTCCTGTTTTTGATGAAGGAGTTAAAAATACAATTTGGGAACAATTATATAAAAATAATTATATAAAAGAAGATATAAGTGAAAGAATTAGATTATTTTATGTTGCTTTAACAAGAGCAAAAGAAAAAATGATTTTAGTAACAACTTTAACTGATGATGTTGATACTTTAGAAGATGGAGATTCTCTTGACCAAGAATTAATAGAACTTGATACAAGACTTAAATATAAATCATTTTCATCAATTTTAAATTCAATTAAAGATAAATTAAGTCCTTATATAAAAAATATTAATTTAGATGACTATAAAATTACAAAAGATTATAATTCTGTAAAAGAAGAAAATGTTAAAGAAAAAGTTAGTAAAACAAATGACAAAATAACAGTTCAAGAACTTAATATTTTAGATATATATCTTAAAGAAGAAAAATTTTCTAAAACAATTAAAAGTTTTGTTACAAAGAACGATAGAGAAAAATTAGATTTTGGTACAATGATGCATTATTTTTTAGAAATAACGGATTTTAAAAAACCTAATTATGAAATTATTCCATCTATTTATCAAGAATATATTAAGAAGTTTTTAAAGTCTAATTTATTAAAAAATATTAAAGATGCTACTATTTATAAAGAATATGAGTTTATTGAACATGATTTGGAAATTAAAAAACATGGTATTATTGATTTAATGCTTGAATATGATTCACATATTGATATAATCGATTATAAATTAAAAAATATTGATGATAATTTATATGATAGTCAATTAAAAGGCTATAAAGATTATATAAAAACTAAGACTAATAAAGAAATTAACTTATATTTATATTCAATTATTGATAATACTTATCGTCAAATTGACTAATTAAATTTAAAAAAAAAGATATATTTCTTGATTTTAAAAAAAATATATCATATAATTAAATCAAGGAGGAAAAAAATGAAAAAATTAGTTTTAGGTTTTTTAGCTGTTGTAATGTTATTTGCTATTGTTCCAAGTGTTAATGCAATGACAGAAGAACAGTTAAAAGAAAAAATGGAAAAAACTTATAACATCAATGGTACAGACTTTAAGATATCAAATGATATGAAAGTTATGTTAGAAAGATATCTTGATGAATATAATGTTACTTCAAATGATGCAGATTATATTTCTAACAAAATTGATGAAGCTATCAATATTCTTAAAAAATATGGAACTGCTGATGTTAATAAATTACCTGCTGCTGCAAAGAGTGAACTAGTTTCTTTAGTTGAAGATATTTCAGCTCACACAAGCGTTAAAGCTACTGTAAAAAATGGAAAGCTTGTTATCAATAGACCAGACGGCAAAGGAGTATTTGCTGAATTTGACAAGCTTGTTAAGCAAACAGGAAATGAAACTAATACAATTGCTATTATCGCTGGTGTTTCATTTGTAATAGTTTTAGCAGGTGCATTTGTTGTAACTAAAAAGTTTGCAACTAATAAGTAATGAACAAAAAAATTATAATAAAGACATTTGCTACTAACGTAGCAATTTCTTTTTTCTTTGCAGCAATTTTTATTTTATTAATTTATATTTTTGGTAATACTAAAATAAATTATTATGCTTCTATTATTAATACTGTAGCTGTCAGTGCGATTAATGAAAAAGAAATAGAACCAGTTTATAAAGTAGAAACCAAACGTATAATAAATTACCCTGATTATGGGAAAAAATATGGTAATGTAGTAATTTCCAAAATTAATTTAAAGTTACCTTTATATCATGGAGATTCTTTAAGTATCTTAAGATATGGAGTAGGGCATTATGCTGGTTCTTACTTTCCAGGAGAAGGAGGAACAGTAATTTTAGCTGCCCATAATGATGTAGGTTATTTTCATCGTTTGCCAGAACTTGAAAAAGGTGATATTGTTAAGCTTGAAACAAATTATGGAACATTTGAGTATAAAGTTGATAGTCACAAAATAGTAAAAGAGACAGATTTAGCATCTTTTCCAATTCAAAAAGAAAAAGAGATGCTAATAATGTATACTTGTTATCCAATCAATAGAAGTGTTGTTGGACGAAAGACAGAAAGATATGTAGTCTATGCATATTTAGTAGGTGATAGTGATGAGTAAAATTAAAACAGTTATCAATGGAATATTAATTTTTACTTTATCTTTATTTCTAGTTATTCTTTTACTATTAGGAATTGTTAAAACATCAGTTTATAATCAAGAATCATTAAAAGAGACTTTAAAAGAAAATAATTATTATCAAAAAGTATATACACAAATCAAAGAAAACATGGAAGATTATATAAGGTCATCTGGTTTTTCAAAGGAAATTTTAGAAAATCTTTATACGGAACAAGATGTAAAAAATGATATTGATTCTTTTGTTAGTATGATTTATAGTGGTAAAGTAGAAGAATTTGATAGTACAAAAATTAAAAATAAACTAGATGAAAATATTAATAATTATTTAAAAGAAAATAATTTAAAAATAACTGATGAAGATTCTCTAACTTCTTTTGTTTCAGAATTAACAGAGATTTATAAAAATGAAATTCGTTTTCATGATATGATAAATAGTTTTGTAAGAGTTGTTCCAAAACTTGAAAAAGTTCTTAATATTGGTATAGTAGTTATGCTTATCTTAGTAGCTATTAATATTTTAATTTTATATTTCTTAAAATTTCGTTATCAAGGATCAGCATTTATTACAGCTAGTTTATTAACTTTCTTTATACGATTTGTCGTTTATGATAAAATTGATTTTAAAAACTTAATAATTTTTTCAGATCATTTTTCAGAGATTTTACAGAAAATTTTAATTCATATTGCTGATTTAATTATAATTTGGGGAATAATTTTCCTTGGAATAGGAATAATTTTGACAATAATTGAAGCTTTAATTAGAGTTAAGAAGAAAAAGAAACTAAAACATAATTAATTATGTGTTTAAGTCGTTTAAAATTTGGCTTTTTGAACTGGATTTATAAACGACTTTTTTTTAGAAGTTTTCTTATGTAATTTTTAAAAATTTAGAAAAGGTAGAAGTTTATATATAAATTTAAAAGCAACTGGTTTTTCTGTATCTAAAATAAAAGCAATAGAAAAGACATCATTTTTGATGTCTTTTAAAAGTATCTAAGCATTTTTGATAACTTTTATCTTGATTATCTAAATTATATCTTTTATTTAAAACAACTCTATCAAGAATATTTACATTTTGAAGAGAATCAATGATTTCATAGTTATCTCTTTCAAAAACATGACTTTTTCGAAATATTTCTTCTTGTTTTTTATTTTTAAAAAATAAGGTTTTATTTGTTGAATCTTCTTTTTTACAGATATAAATCACTGATTCACTTGTTTCATAAATACTTATATCATCAATTTCAAAAGAAAATTTTTTTAATAAATATAGAAAAAATGGTTTCCTTTGCTTTCTATTGATAGATAAATTAGTTAAATCATTTTGAAAAGATAAATCAATCCATGTAGCAATAAATAAAGAAGCTAATCCTTTACCTCGAAATTCAGGGTTTATATACATTCCTATAAAACGACTTATATGAAGTTCAAAATTTAAAAAGAAATATAAATATCCTATTAAAATTTCTTTACCATTTGGTAAAATAAAATATAATTTTAAATAATAATTATCGTGAGTATTATTATTTATATGATGTTTTTCTAAATATATTTTTAGAGGATAACCAAAACTTTCAAATCTTGTACTATGTAGATAAGGAATATTATATTGCATATACTGTAGCATGAAATCAGCTCCTTTTACCAGCGTTATATTATAACAATTTAAATACTATTCGTCAAATTAAAATTTTCTTATTATATAATTTTTTTTAAAAATATGATAGAATATCTTATGTGAGGTTGAAATGAAACAAGAAAATATTCGTAATTTTTCAATAATTGCTCATATTGATCATGGTAAATCAACTTTGGCTGATAGAATATTAGAAATTACTAATGCTATTTCTAAAAGGGAAGCTAAAGAACAATTACTTGATAATATGGATATTGAAAGAGAACGTGGAATAACAATAAAATTAAATACGGTTAGACTTAATTATAAATATAAAGGAGAAGATTATATTTTAAATTTAATAGATACTCCTGGTCATGTTGATTTTTCTTATGAAGTTAGTAGAAGTTTAGCTGCGTCAAATGGAGCTATTTTAGTTGTTGATGCAACACAAGGGGTAGAAGCTCAAACAATTGCTAATATGTATTTAGCTCTTGATAATAATCTAAAAATTATTCCAGTTATTAATAAAATTGATTTACCTAGTGCTGATATAAAAAAAACAAAACAAGAATTAATGGATACTTTTGGTTTTCAAGAATCAGAAATTCTATTAACTAGTGCTAAAACTGGAGAGGGAATTAGGGAATTAGTTGATGCTATAATTGAACGAATAGAACCTCCTAAGGGTGATAGAAATGCACCTTTAAAAGCTTTGATATTTGATAGTTTATATGATTCATATCGGGGAATTTTAATTCTAGCTCGTATTTTTGATGGGACATTAAAAGTTGGAGATGAAATTGAATTTATGCAAACAGGCTCTACTTATTTAGTTACGGAACTTTTTGCTTACAATCCTAACTTTTTAAAAGTGGATTCTTTATCAAGTGGAGAAGTAGGTTATATTGTTGCATCTATTAAAACAATTGAAGATGTTAAAGTAGGAGATACAATTACTTTAGCTAAAAATCCTTGTTTAGAGTCTCTTCCAGGTTATAAGCCAATGCAACAAGTTGTTTTTACAGGGCTTTATCCAACAGAAACCAATAAATATAATGATTTAAGAGAAGCTCTTTTGAAACTTAAATTAAATGATGCTAGTTTAACTTTTGAACCTGAAACTAGTGAAGCTTTAGGCTTTGGTTTTCGATGTGGTTTTTTAGGACTTCTTCATATGGATGTTGTTGAAGAAAGATTAGAAAGAGAATTTAATCTTAATCTAATTGCAACATCTCCTTCTGTTATTTATGAAGTTTTAATGACTGATGGAACATTAATTAAAATTGATTCTCCAAAAAAACTTCCAGAACCAACTAAAATTAAGACAATATGTGAGCCTTATATTTTAACAAATATTTTTACACCAAGTGAATATATTGGAGCTTTAATGGAATTGTGTCAAAATAAAAGAGGTAATTATAAAACAATTGAATATTTAACACCAGAACGTGCTATTTTACATTATGAATTACCTTTATCAGAAATTGTTTATGACTTTTTTGATAAATTAAAAAGTATTTCTAAAGGCTATGCTTCTTTTGATTATAATCTTATTGGCTATAAACCTAGTGATTTAGTTAAAATGGATATTTTAGTAAATGGACAAGTTGTTGATGCTTTATCAACAATCGTTCATAGAGATTTTGCTTATAATAGAGGAAAAGTAGTTGTCAATAATCTTAAAGCAATCATTCCAAGGCAAATGTTTGTTGTTCCTATTCAAGCAGCAATTGGATCTAAAATAATTTCAAGAGCAGATATTAAAGCAATGCGAAAAGACGTTCTTGCAAAATGTTATGGTGGAGATGTTACAAGAAAGAAAAAACTTCTTGAAAAACAAAAAGAAGGTAAAAAAAGAATGAAAAAGATTGGTAATGTTGAAATACCTCAAGAAGCATTCTTAACAGTTTTAGCTAATGAGGAAATCAATGATTAGTTCCGTCTATATTCATATTCCATTTTGTTCTAATATTTGTACCTATTGTAATTTTACGAAATTTTTTTATGATAAATCTCGAGTTTCAAGTTATTTAGATGCTTTAGAAAATGAGATTATAAAAAGATATCAGAAAGAAGAAATTAAAACTTTATATATAGGAGGAGGAACACCAAGTTCTCTCCAGTTAGAAGAATTACAAAAATTATTTCAAATTATTAAAAAATTTAAATTAGCATCTAATTGTGAATTTACAATTGAAGTTAATCCTGAATCTTTAACCGAAGAAAAAATAAAGTTATTTAAAGAAAATAAAGTTAATAGAATAAGTATGGGAGTTGAATCAACTAATCCTAAGTTTTTAAAATATTTAGGACGGGAACATGACTTTCAATTAGTTAAAGAAAAAATAGATTTATTAAAAAAATATCAATTTAAGAATATAAATGTTGATTTAATTTATGCTTTAGAAAATGAAACTATAAAAGATTTAGAAAAAGATATTGATAATTTATTAAGTCTTGATGTTCCTCATATATCAACTTATTCTTTAATTATTGAAGAACATACGAAGTTACATATATTAAAAGCTAAAAATATTGATGAAGATTTAGATTATGAAATGTATAAATTAATTACTAAAAAACTTAATAGTCATGGTTATAAACATTATGAAATTAGTAATTTTTCCAAACCTTTTTATGAATCAAAACATAATTTAGTTTATTGGAATAATGATTATTATTATGGATTTGGATTAAGTGCTGCTAGTTATATTCCAAATAAAAGATTATTAAATACTAGTTCATTTAGAAAATATTTAAATCAAGAATATATAGAAGAAATAGAAGAATTAAGAGATAATGATATTTTAAGTTATGCTTTAATACTTGGTTTTAGGAAAATTGATGGTATCAATAAAAAAGATTTTTATGATAAATATAAAGTTGATATTTTAAGTTTATACAATATAAAAGAATTAATAAAAGAAAAAAAATTAATTAATACGACTAGTCATATTAAAGTTAGTTATGATAAAATATATGTAGAAAATGATATTTTAATTAATTTTGTAGGAGAATAGCAGTATGGAAAAAGTAGATTATTTTAAAAAAGAATTGGGATATATTAAAAATCCAAAAATTAAAGAAAGTTGTAAAACAATGATTAGTTTACTACCAGATTATTTTTTTGAAATTCCAGCATCATCAACTGGTAAGTATCATCCAGAATTTACTTTGGGAGATAAAGGATTAGTACGTCATGTTAAAGCAGCAGTTATAATTGCTAGAGATTTATTAGCAAATCCAACGATTGGAGATAAATATACTAGTGATGAAAAAGATTTGATGCTAATGGCTTTAATTTTACATGATGGTTTAAAAAGTGGATTAACACATAATAGATATACACAGTTTGATCACCCAACTTTAATAAAAAATTATATTTTAGATAATAAAGATAAACTAGAATTAACTGATGAAGAATTAAAGTTTGTTAGTAAAGTAATTGAATCACATATGGGACCTTGGAATAAAGATTATAACGGAAACGAAGTTTTACCAGTTCCTAAAACAAAATATGAAAATTTCGTGCATATGTGTGATTATTTAGCTAGTAGAAAATATTTAAATATAAAATTTGATAATGATAATAATATAATTGAATAGAGAAATTATTTATAAATCTTGAAAAAGTTCTTATTTTATGATAATATGTAATAAATCCAAAGAAATTGAGGAGTATATTATTTAATTTTAAAGAGAGTTAGTGGTAGGTGAAAACTAATATTTTGAATAATAGAAGGTAGCAATTGAGGAGTGTATCTGAAGATAGTAAGATATAATGTTAATCGCATTAAGATTTTAAGGTAATGTTAATTACAAATTAAGGTGGTACCACGAGATTTCGTCCTTTGGATGAAGTCTTTTTTATTTATTATTTAAGGAGGATTTATGTTAAGTACAAAATATGATCATTTAAGTGTTGAAAAAGGTAAATATGAAAAATGGCTTAAGGGTGGTTATTTTAAAAGTTTCGATTTAAGTAAGAAGCCTTTTTGTATTGTTATTCCCCCTCCAAATGTAACAGGAAAATTACATTTAGGTCATGCTTGGGATACAGGAATACAAGATACAATTATAAGATATAAAAGAATGCAAGGATTTGATACTTTATGGTTACCTGGTATGGATCATGCTGGTATTGCAACTCAAGCCAAAATTGATAAGAAGTTAAAAGCAGAGGGAATTAATCCTCGGGAAATGGATAGAGAAGAGTGGTTAAAAGTTGCTTGGAAATGGAAAGATGAATATGCTCTTAATATTCATGATCAATGGGCAAAACTTGGGTTATCTCTCGATTATGATAAAGAAAGATTTACTTTAGATGCAGGATTATCTGATGCTGTTAAACATGTTTTTGTAACACTTTATAATAAAGGTTTAATTTATAGAGGAGAAAGAATTATCAATTGGGACCCAGAAGCGATGACAGCCTTATCAAATGAAGAAGTAATCTATAAAGAAGTAAAAGGAGCTTTTTATCATTTGAAGTATTATCTTGAAGATAGTGCTGACTTCTTAGAAATTGCAACAACTCGTCCTGAAACATTATTTGGTGATACTGCAGTTGCTGTTAATCCAAGTGATAAAAGATATCAAAAGTATATTGGTAAAAATGTAATTCTTCCAATCGTTGGTAAAAAAATACCTGTTATTGCTGATATTCATGCTGACCCAGAATTTGGAACAGGAGTAGTTAAAATAACACCAGCTCATGAT
>CANRJE010000021.1 GCA_947630865.1 uncultured Bacilli bacterium
ATCAAAAAACACTTAAAAGACTTGGTCTATAGACCAATCCCTTAAGTGTTATAGTTTTATTATTTATTTTATTATTTATCTTAGAAAATCTTTTTTCTAAGCCCCCCCCATGGTTGACAATCTGTTAACTTTTTTAAATTTGTTCATTTTTATCAACTTCCTTCCTATATTAATTATAGGATAATTCTTATTTTATTGCAAGTACTAAAAAATATTTATTCACTTTTATCATTATCAATTCTAATAAGACCTTTTTCCCAAATATTTAATACATTCATTAATTCTTCACTTGGTAATTTATTAAACTTTGTTCTTGCTTGTATAATTCTTCCATTTCTAACCTCTATTGTCACTAATGATTTACTAGGATTTTTCTTATCTCTCAAAAAATAAATATGTGTTTCATTTTCACTATAAAGTTCTGAATATGTTCTAACACAATTTTGTTGCTCATGACTTTCTTCAATTAAACTTTCTAAAGATGGAGCTGGTATTATTATATATTTATCATCTTCATAATTATTTAAAGTCAAAAAGTTAGCTAATTTTTGTATATCCTTATCTATATTTTTATTATCAATTCTCTTTCTTGCAAGATAAAGTTTATCATGTTCCTCCATTAAATTATTAGGATATAAAATCTTTTTATCTTTTAAATCATAACCAAATTCATATGCTAAATTTAAATAATCAAAATATTCTATAAGATATGCATAATCTATTTTATTAGAATCAAAATATTCTTTTATTTTTCTAAATTTATTTTTTATTAAATTAATTATTTCTTCAAAATTATCATCTAAAAAGTTTAAACCTTTTAAAAATTTCATGTCTTTTACCTTCGATAATTTAAAAGTCATAAAATCTTCATATCCCATATGATTTTTTATCATAAAATCTAAATTATCATTATTACCTAAAATATTTTTACAATCTTTATCATATTCTAATAAATAAGATCTATCTATCGCTAAATAATATAATTTCTTTTTAACTAAATATTCAAAATTCCTTATATGTAATGGCAAATAAACAAGATTTATAAAAGTTGGACCCATTTCATTATAAATATCTCCTATTTCAAAAATATTACTATACTTATAAATTGTTGTTTTTAATTCATTTAAATTTTCTAAATACAAAGTTGTAAAATAACTTTGTTCAATAATTTCATAATTATAATAAATATGCTCCTTTTTATCTTTTATTGCTTTATCTATTTTTTTAAAACTAACATAATTATTTTCTATTAATTCTTTAACATAATCTTTAAAAATATGATAAACTTTTTTAACTTCTAAATGTCTTGTCTTTTGGGGTTTAATCGTATTAGGATTATCAAAGTAAATATCCTCTTCAATTTTAAATAGTAACACTTCGGTATCTAAAATTTGAAAAACATAATAATATGATGTTTCTTCATAATCCCTTAAATTATCTAAAAAGTTTTCATCGTTAAAATCAAACCAAACTGGTAAATATTCTTGATTTATGTTTTTATCTTTATAATAAGATATTTTACATTTCCTACAATAATTATTTTCATCTAACTTTGAAAAACATTTAGTACAATACTTATTTCCACTTTTTTCTTCTTTAAAGCATCTTGAATTAGAAACGTTTTCAATAAATTTTAAGATATTATTAGGAATATTTTCTCTAAATTCTGTTACAAATTTTAATATATCTTCATCACTTATTTTATTAAAAGGTTCTTCAATAATTGAATTAAAACTAGCATCATAAATTAATTGTCGCATAATAACCTCTATCTATAAAAAATATTTTTTATTATTATAAAAAGAAAAAAATTATTAAGACAAATATAATAAATAGGAATATCATTAGTCTTGGATAATTTTTTATTTTTCATTTGAACTATCATTAACAATTATATAATTTAGTCTACTTCCTAAACGTCCAAATAATTCAGGAACAATTGTTTTTAATGTCTCTGCTAAGTCAAGTGCTGTTACACCTTCTCTAGCTCCAATTAAAGTTACAATGTCTCCTTCTTTTACATCAAGATTAAAAGGAACTCTTATACATAATTGGTCCATACAAATTCTACCAATTACAACACCATAAGTATTATTTATTAAAACTTTCGTATTACCTGGTGATAAATATCTTGGATAACCATCAACATAACCAATTGAAACAGTAGCAACTTTTGCAGGTTCACTAGCTTTAAAAAGTCTTCCATAACCAACAGCATCACCAGAAGATAAAATATTAACTGCTGAAACTCTCGATTTTAAACTTAAAACTGGTTTTAAATCTAAAGGATTTTTAACATATAATTCTTTACCAGTATAGGTTCCATATAAAATCATACCAGGTCTTACGTAATCATATTCAAGTTCTGGATAATTTAAAATACCATAAGTTGCTTGAAGATGCGTACCAATTACTTTAATATTAGCATTTTTTAATTTATTAATTAAATCATCGAATCTTTTAATTTGAAGTCTTGTAAATTCTATATCACTAGGTTCACTGCTATCAGATGATGAACAATGAGTATAAATTCCTGTAATATTTAATTTAGGTTCTGAATATAAACTTTTTACAAATTCTACTTCTGAATATTTAATACCTATTCTATTCATACCTGTATTAATTTTTAAATGAACTTTTAAAGGTTTATCTAAATTTAAATCTAATAATTCTTTTGCATATTCTTTAGATACAACTGTTTGAGTTAAGTCATTATCAAGTACATATTTTATATTATTAATATTTGTATATCCTAAAATTAAGATGTTACCAACAATATTATTTTCTCTTAATTTCATTCCTTCTTCTAAAGTTGCAACAGCAAAATCTTCAATTCCAATTTCATTTAATTTTTTAGAAATAATCACTAAGTCATGTCCATAAGCATTGGCTTTAACAACTGCCATGATTTTAGTTTTCTCATGAATTGCTTCCTTAATTACTTTAATGTTATGTTCTAAGTTATCTAAATTTAATTCAACCCAAGCACGATTTTTCATTAAATTAGTATCCATCGTTTCACTTCCTTTTGTTAATTAATTTTTTTTGTTATTATAAAACCATCTTGATTATTACCAGAAATTGAAATGATATTTTCTGAATCTATTTCTAAGCCTTCTTGATATTTTATATAAGTTATTTCATAATCTTCATATTTTAAAGATTCATGTTTTAAAAGTTCAATATATTCTTCTAAGCATAATCCTCTTTCTGTTATTATTTTAGAGTGAGGATAAGTTACATATCTAAAGTGCCATTCTTCTGCATCAATTAAAGTTATATTCTGTTTTATCTTTTGATATCTTTCAATAAATCCGAAATCAGGAGCAATATGTCTAAATTCTTCTGTAATTCCTTCATGAGGAAAACTTGGTCTTATAAAATCAATTTCTGGTAAATTAAGTCCTAAATCAATGGCTAATCCTGTCTGATGTTCGCTTGCATTAGGAAGTGCAACATAACGATATGTAAATTCTTCTCCATTTTCTTTTATAGAACTATTAAAAAGTTCTGTTTGTTCATTTAGACTACGATATCCACTTACTGGTACAATTTTATTTTCACTTTTAATGAATTTTAATGCCTTATGTAATTGTTCATTTGCTTCTTTATTTAGTAAAATATCTTTAAATTCTAAACTAAAAGGTTCAAGAGTTTCTATATTGCTATCACTCTTTAATAAATTTTTAGAATTAACTAAAATTAAATTACCTTTATAAATATCATCTTTACTTAATTTAATCTTTTGCATTTAAATCCACCAAACTAATTAATTTATCAAGTACTTCATTAAAATCATAACCAACGGCTTTTAACATAGATGGATATCTACTATGTGATGTAAAACCTGGCATCGTATTAACTTCATTAAAAACAATTTTTTTATCTTTTGTATAAAACATATCAACACGAGATACACCCTTACAACCTAAAGCCTTATAAATTTTAATTGCTGTTTCTTTAATTCTATTTCTCTCTTCATCACTTAATCTAGCTGGTAAAATTATTTTACTAGTTTTAGCTGTATATTTTTCCTCATAATCATAGAAATCTGTTTGAAGTTCAATTTCATCTACTTCACCAGTTGTAAGTTCATTTTCTATTCCCATAATAGCACAGCCAACTTCAAAGCCATCAATATTTTCTTCTATAATAATTGTATTATCATATTGAAAAGCAAAATCAATAGCTTTCTCTAAATCTTCTTCTTTATTAACTTTAGAAATTCCATAAGAAGAACCAGCTTTTAAAGGTTTAACATAAATAGGATAAGAAAGTTCTTTAATATCATTTCTAATTTTTTCTTTAGTATCATAATTATAGAAAATAAATGATTTTGGAACTAATATGCCATTTACTTCAGCTAAAACATGGGCTAAATATTTATCCATACAAATATGAGATGCTGCCATATCACAGCCAACATAAGGAATACCAGCAAGTTCAAATAAACCTTGAAGTCTTCCATCTTCACCATTTCTACCATGTAAAACAGGGAATGCAACATCAACTTTTACTAAAGTATTTGTATCAATTATAATAAATCCATGATCACTTCTATTAGTTGAAAAAGTTATTTTTTTAGTAACATCTGGTCTTAACCAATTATCTTTTTCAATTTCTAAAACGCTTCCTTCATAAAGATAAAAATCTCCATCTTTTGTAATTCCAATCATTGAAATATCATATTTATCTTCATTTAAATTTCTAATAACCGATGTTCCTGATACAAGTGATACAGAATATTCACTAGAACACCCTCCAAATAAAACTGCTACTTTTAATTTTTCCATTATTCCATCTCCTCAACCTTAGCATCTTTTGGTATTTTATAAGTTGCTTCTACTACTTCATCGTATAATTTGTTTCTCTCTTTAACTTTTTTAGTTTTTCTATCTCTTATAGTCCTAATAACTGAAACACTTTCAAATATTTTGTCATCTTTTTTAAAGTACTTAAAGTTTTCATTTTCAATTACATATTCATCTTTAAATTCCTTATCAGATAAAAGTTTTAAATAAATATAATCATCATCAAAAGTAATAACTAATTGATAAGTATTTTTTGTATCATTTCTAACTTTTAAATCAAGCCAACCACGATTAATCGTTGCATCAACTCCATTTAAAGTATCTTTGTCATTATTAGGTAAAGATTTTTTTCTATGACCATGTCTTTCTGTAATTGTTAAAGGTGACATCAAGAATAAATAATAAAGCATATTACTTAAAAGACAAATTCCTCCACCCTTTTGAGGATGAATTTTATCATCAATTAAAACTAAACCATCTTTATATTTTCCGTACTTACGACTATTTTTAGAAATATAGCAAAAAGAAAAAGTTTCTCCTGGTTGTATTAATACTTTATTCATTGTTTTACTAATAATTTTTAAATTATGAACTTTATTTTGTTGATATAAAATATCATATCCACTTTCTTCATTAATCATAAACGATTTACATTCTGAAACAGGATATTTAAGTAAATCTTCTTTAAAGGTTTTACAATATTTATTTTTATCAAAAAACATTCCTATATAATAAAATTGTTTTCTTTGCCATACTCTAATTGGAGTTAAAAATGGCATTATTTGAGTTAATCTTTTTCTTGGCATATAGACTCCTTTACAAAACTTATAATCTTATTATAATACAAATAGTTAAAATACTAAAGAAAAGATTATAATATTTGTCTTTATTTTACAAAAAAATAGTGTGATTAAACTTTACACTATTTTATATTTATTATTTTATTGATTCTTTCAAAGTCCGGTTACAGGTGGACTTTTTTCCAGTCACAAGTGGACTTTTAACTATTATACATAATATCTATATCAACATCTCCATTTATACCAGAAATTCTTCCATTATTACATAGTTGCCACATAATATAATCGCCTTTATAATCAGTTTCTTTTGTATAATGAGCAAGCCAAACAGGATAATTTTCTTTATTATTCCAAATAGTTTCTAAATAAAATTTACTACTATAAAGCATACCTTTATAACCTTTATCTTCTATTCTTTTTAAAAAGGCATTGGCAATTTCATTAATTTCATGAAAACTTATTTTAAAAGTATTCCAATTTTCCCAACTTTCCCAATCAAAGACAACTGGTAAATCTAATTTTTCATTATCTAATGTTTTAATGACAAAATCAGCTTGACTTTTTGATTCTTCTATTGTTGTTGCTATACTATAAAAATAAACACCTACTTTTAAACCTGCATCTTTTGCCTTTTTAATATTTTCCTTATAATATTTATCAACAGATACTTGATTGTTACTTTCAACTCCAAGTCGCATCATGACAAAAGTAGCACCAGCTTCTTTTACTTTTTGAAAATCAATTTCTTCTTGCCATTTAGAAACATCTATTCCTATTTCCGTATTATCTTTTTTATGTTTATTATAAATATCTTTAAATAAAGTTTTAGTCGTTGAAGTACTTGTACTTTTATCTATTTTATTAACAACTTTTAAAGTAACATTAACTTGTTTTTCATTTAAACTACTATCACTTAAAGTATATAAAAGTTTATATGTTCCAACCTTACTTAAATCATAATTACCATCTATTTTACAAGCAATATTTCCAGAATAATTATCACCATAAGTAATCAAATTACATAAATCTTTTTGATAATTTATTTCAACTGTCTTAGTAGTACCACTAAAAACTAAAGGTGGAGTTGTATCAACAATATTAATAACATTTTTATAAACATATTTTTTCTTATCTAATTCATAATTAACTTCAATACTTTTTTCTCCTAATTTATCAGTATCAATTTTATAATTAGAAGTAATAATCTTTAAATTAGAATCTTTAATCTCAATAATATCTAAAAGATTGATATCTTCATAAACTTCAATATTATTTTCTTTAATATTTAAAAAATCATTACTTTTATCTTCATAAATTACTTCTTTTTTACTACATCCAATTAATAATAAACAAAATAAACACAATTTTAAATATTTCATAATTTCTCCTCAAAAATTTAATCAAAAACTTACTTATATATTTTACCAATATTAAAATTTAAATATGCATCTTATACATTATTATATAAATATATTTTATAATTTCAATCTATTTCAGTTTACCAAAGACATTTTTTAAAGCATCATGAATTACTAAATCAGCCTTAAAGTCATATGGAGTCTCATCTTTATTTATAATTGCCAAATATTTACCATCAAAATAATTAATCATGCTAGAAGCTGGTTCAACAGTTAAAGAAGTACCTGCTACTATTAATAATTCAGCATTAGAAATCGAATATAAAGCATTGGAATATGCACCACTTGGTAACATTTCACCATATAATGTAACATCGGGTTTAATAATACCACCGCATGTACATTTAGGAATACCTTCTGATGAGAAAACATATTTAGCATCATAAAACTTATGACATTTTACACAATGATTTTCATAAATCGTTCCATGAATTTCTGATACGAATTTATTTCCTGCTTTTGTATGTAATCCATCAATATTTTGAGTAACAATATTTTTAAGTTTACCTTTATCTTCTAATTTTTTTAAATAAAGATGCGTTATATTAGGTTTAAAATCAAGAGAGTTCATATACTCTTTATAAAATTCATAAAAAGTCTTTGGATCATTATAAAACATATTGGAACTAAGTAAATTTTCAACTGAAGTAGAATATTTACTTTTCATATTATAAAGTCCATCTTTACTTCTAAAATCTTTTATACCACTTTCTGTTGATACTCCTGCTCCTCCAAAGAAAACAATATTATCAACTTCATCAATCATTTTTTGTAATTTTTCTATATTATCCATAAAAACTCCTAAAAAAAATAAAATAAAAATATTAAAAAGATAAATACTGAAACAATAAGAGAATAATATGCCAATTTTTTATTTATTTTATAATTTTCAATTGCTTGAATTAACATTAAAGTACCTGATAAGAAAACAGCAAGATTAAAACCTTTATTATAGATACCTAAAATTGCTAAAAAAGATAAAACAATAACTGTAATTGAAATAATAAATCCTAAAATTAAGAGAATTTTATAAAATAAATTTTTCTCTTTCCATATTTTTTTAAGTTGCATAAAAAACCTACTTTCAAATAATATTAAATCCCTTAAATTATATTACTTATCTAATCTTTTATTTCTTTTTCCTTAATTTATAAATACATATTCCTATCATTAAACCAATTAAAGAATCTAAAAAATACCAAAGTGTATGAATTAAAGCTGATTCATTATAATAGATAAAAACAGTTGGTATAAATATAAGAGCAACTATTAAAGGATAAAAATACTTTATTTTCATATCTAATAAACTAGTACAAATAACTGTTAAAAGAAAAGTAAGTATCAACATTAAAAAAATAACTATTAAAAATGAATCAGATGTCATCACTAGAGGTAAAAGATAAAAAATTAATACTTGAAGTATTAAAGCAACAATTAAATTTAAATATTTTTTCATCTTACTACTCCTTTATCAACAATATATTTTTGTAAATCAAAATTATTATTAAGAGCAATTTGAATTAATTCATTTGAACTTGCTTTCTCTACTTTAGTAAGTTCTATTAAAGCAACAGGATTATAGGATAAAGATGTTCCAAAGTAATTAATCAAATCTTCTCGTAATCTATCTATATTAATATTAACTTCCATATATCTATTTTTCCTTTTTAAAACAAATAAGAGCAAGTCTTATAGCTAAAGATATTAAGATAAAAAGTGGTAAAAGAATAAGAGAAAATTCTAAAGCCGTGACTACTCCATTACCTGTTTCTAACAACAATTGATTATTTTTACTAAAAACTAATAATGTAAAATAAAGTATAAAAACAAAAACAACAGATCGAATAATTTCTTCAAATAAAAGACTTAAAACACTTCTTTTAAATTTAATCTCTTTTTTCAAAAATTTCATTCTTACCTCCATATAGTTATATCATATCATATCTTTAAAGAAAAAAACAGAAATCTTCAAGACTTCTTTCAAATATATAAATCAATAATCTTAAGGACAATTATTTATTTTTAATAATATATATAACCAAACCTAAATTAAACTTTTTCATAAACTATTTTAGATGGAGGAGTATTTATGCAAGATAATATTTTGTCAATTAGAAATTTAAAAAAAATCTATCATGATATTAATGGTGAAACTTTAGCTATCGATAATTTAAATTTAGATATTAAAGATAAAGAAATTGTTGCAATTGTTGGACCTTCTGGATGTGGTAAGTCAACTCTTTTAGGAATTCTTGCTAATTTAGAAGAAAAAAGCGATGGTTTAGTACTTTTAAATGGTAGAAAGAAACTTGGTTATATGTTACAAACTGATAGTTTAATGCCATGGAGAACAATTTTAGATAATGCTTTAATTGGTCTTGAAATTAACAATCAAAAAACAAAAGAAAATATTGAATTAGTTAATAATTTATTAGATAAATATGGACTTCATGATTTTAAAGATAAATATCCTGATAATTTATCTGGAGGTATGCGGCAAAGGGTTCTTTGAATGCATTATAGACACTTTTTTCAAAAATTCCATTTAATTAGAATATCTCTTTCTTTTGTTTCTTGGTTTAACTTTCCAATATAAATCTTATCAATAAATTCATCAATAATTATTTTATTTAATTTTGTAAATCTTTGATATTTACTAAAAATTTTATCATTATTTTTTAAACTTTCTTCTTTAGACTTATAATATTCTATTTCATCATTAATTGATATTATTTGTTTATTATACATATTTTCATTTTTATTGTAATCGCCTAATAAACTTTTAAATTGTTCTATTGAAATAATACCATTCACTTTATCTTCATAAAGACATTTTAAATAATTTTTTGTTTTATTAAGTTCTTTGATTACATTTTCTAAATTCATTTCTAAAGTTTTAATTTTTAAATCAAATCTATTATTGCTACTATAATCATAGTTTGATAGTTCCTTAGCATCATAATATTTTTCTATTTTTTTATTAATAGCATCAATTACAATATTCTCTAGTTCATCATACCTTATAGCTCTTTTGTTAATGCAATCAGAATAACCATCTCTATTATTAGAACACACTAAATATTCATGTCTACTACTGTTTTTCTTTCGCATAGTTCTTTTGCAAAGAAAACAAAATGTCTTACCTGAAAAAATATGAACATAAAATGATTTCATTGACTTACTTCTTTCTTTCATAAGCATTTGAACTTTATTAAAAGTTTCTTCATCAATTATTGCCTCATGTGTATTTTTAACCGTTATCCAAACACTTTTATCTTTTCTTTTAATTTTATGATTTTTATAACTAACAGTTGTTCTTTTACCTTGAATAAGATGTCCTAAATAAAGTTCGTTTGTAAGAATTCTCTTAACTGCACCTGTACTCCATTTTATTTCTTCTCTTGGTCTACTGCTAATAACATTTAATTTAATGCCTTTTAAATATTTATGTAGAGATGGACTTGGAATATTTTTATGATTTAAATATTTAGCAATACCTGTAAAACCCATACCAGTTATATATAAATTAAATATATCTTTGATAACAGATGCGGCAATAGGATCAACAACTAATCTATTATTATCAACACTAGATACATCATAACCATACGATGCAAATGGTGAAATAAATTCTCCTTCTCGCATTTTAGCACTAAAAGCACTTCTTATATTATTAGATACATCTTCCAAATACCACTCATTAACTAATCCATTAATTTGTCTTGATTTTTTATTACCTTTATTTTCAGTATCAGCATTATCAGCAAGACTTATAAATCTAACTCCCCATTCAATAAATTTATTATGGAGATATTTTTCAATTATTTCCATATCTCTTGAAAATCTTGACTGACTTTTACATAAAACAATATCAATTTTCCTATCTTCACAATCTTTAATAAGCCTTTCAAACTCAGGTCTATAAGTTCCAGCTCCTGATAAATCTTCATCACAATATTCATCTACTAATAAAAAATTTTCTCTTTTAGTAATTTCTTCTAGAAGTAAATGTCTTTGATTTTTAATAGATTCACTTGCATCTTCCTTATTAGTCTTATTTCTATCTTCATCAGATAATCTTAAATAAATACCTACTTTTAATATTTTTTTTCTTTCTATACTCTCCATTTCATTCATAATTATCACCTTTCCTCAAAAGGTAATAATTAAGTTTAAATATAAACTTATAATCAATAAAACTATCGTAATTATTTTTGTATATTTTCATAAAATTCCATTAATTCAATAATCTTATATAATTTTCTATTGATTATTTTTTTTAACTTAACTTCATTATCTTCTTTAATAATTTCAATAACATTATATTTCATTTTTACCCCTTTCAATAAATAATATTCTTAAAATTATTAATAATTAAATGAAAAAAAGACAATAATTGCCTTTTAAACTTTATTATTTATCTTAATTATTTTTTACATTTATATTAGTTATCTCTTTATAGAATCTGTTTCACCTATAATATCATTTTGACTATAAGAATAGTTTTTTATATATTCTTTTAAAGCTTGAACCATTTTATTATATCCTACTTCACTCATATTATTTGAAACAAAGTTATCATGTGAATAATGTCCTCTTTTTTCAGCTAAATGATTATCTCCAAAATCCCATATTTGATAAGTTGACTTAAATTCTGAGAAGTCTTTTCCATCAGCTGATGAAATAAAACTTTTTGCAGCATCAATAAATGAGCCACCATTTTGTAAAATCCAGTTTTCAATTCCAACTCCGCCTAAACCGCCTTGAGGTATTTCACCTCGATCTGGCTTATATACTTCTGCTTGTTTTAATACCTTCTTAGCAAGTAAAATATTAGCAACAACATATTTATATTTTTCAGGATTTGTTCTTTGAATAGTTGCAAGTCTATCTTGTAATGCCATATCTGTAGAATAAGATACTTTGTCAGTTTTTTCAGTAAATGTAATATCAATGTCTACATTCGTATCAGCATCTATTGGAACACTCTTTAATCTAAAATCACCACTTCTAGTTAATTCTGAAGAATTTTTAAGACCAAGATTTTTTAATATTGTTTGTTTTAGTTTATTTAACCTTGAAGGATTTGATAATATAGTTTTATCTAATCTCATCATAAAATCGAAATCTCCATCACCAGGTTTATTTGTTCCTCTTCCTGTTGAACCAGTATCAATTAATTCTACAAATCCTTCTGTTAAATCTCCATCAATATTAGTTTTTAAATGTAATCCTAATTCTTCAAGAGATTTTTTTATAATATTATTTATTTTTACTCTCTTAACTTGGGTTTCATAATTACTTTGTTCTATTTGAGAAACTAAATTTTCTGTCTCTTCAGTTACCAAGTTTTCAGAGAATGTATAATTATTTTCATTATAATATGATAGTCCACTCATTTTTTCTCTTAATTTTTCATAATCATTTGGAGTAAATACTATTTGACCTTCTTTGTTTGCAACAGGAATATAAAATCCATTCATAGCAATTTCAAGACCTACTCTTTTGTCATAGTTATCCATAACTATATAATTAATTTCACTAGAAGCAAAACCCGTTCTTATTCCATAATGTCCTAATCCTAAAGCTCCAGTATAGAAAACTTCCATTTTAGACATATCTTTTTTAACATCAAAAGTTTCACTACTAGTCCTTGTTGTTATAAATCTGTCATCATTTTTTAATACAAACCAAATAGGCCCATAACCTTTCGCAGCAGTATCATTAATTTTTTCTTCAATTGTGCCATCTGATTTAGTAATCATTGATACATCTGTATCTAATGGAGTTGAATCACTTCCTGCACTAGAACCTAAGTATTCTTTAGAAACACTTCCGTTTTGTAAAATATTTTTTAAATACGTAATATCTCCAATTCCTTTAATAAAATCTCCTTGTTCTAAAATCATTTTTGATTTAGAAGCATCTCTATTTCTAGCATCAGCATTTCTTATTTTTTGATTAATATAACTTTTTGCTTGTTCTAATGTATCAATTCCAGTAAATCCACAAAACATTCTTATAACTCTATCCGCTAAATTATAATTTAAAGTTTTATTTGGTGATAGTTTTTTAGATAATTCTAAAATATCATTTAAAACATCTTCCGTAGTAGTAAATGTTTCTTTTTTTCCCTTCATAGTATTATTATAAAGAGTTGCTAAATGTTTACTAAAAATGATTAATTCATTTCTCTCTTCATTATTAAGTGAATCATATTGAATTTGTCCTGCTTTTATACTTTCATATAAGTTAGAACCAATTTCAATATTTTTTAAATAATCATTTATAGACCGATTATTCGAACCAAAAAACGATTTTATCAAATCTGAAAATACAATGATTTTTTTTACCTTAGTTGATGACTTTTTAAGTATAGGTGATACCATAGAATTATCAAAATTAAATCCTTTAAAATCTGGATGTAATATTTCAAAACAAGAATATATTTTTCCAACTGTTGGAATATTATTCCTGATAAATACATCTTCTATTTCATTTAAACTTTTAAGTGGATTAGGAGATTGTAATATTTGCGTTGCTAACTCTTTTCTAAATGTAAAAATTTCGCTTGAATTTGATAAAGAAAGCCTTGTAAGTATTTCGGATAGATATTCTATTTTTTCTATATCTAATGTATTACCAAAATCTATAACATATTTTTTAAAAGTATCTTGGAATGAAACATCTTGTATTTTTAAAAATGCTGAAATAATTTTTAATCTATTATAATTTGCCAATTTAAAATCTGGTAAGTCACTAAATAAAGGAATAATCCAAGACACTTTTTCTGAAAATCCATAAGCAATATTAATTTTTCCAAATATATCTAATAATTCTTGATTCATATTAAAGTCATCTAAAGTAAATTCTCTATTATAAAATTTATCACGAATATCTTGTGGTACATTTTTGCTTAAAAACATTGAGGGATATTTTTCAATTAAACTTTTAGGTATAACTCGAGGATAAACTATACGATAATCAATGAAAAATTTTCTAAATCCTTCATTTATTTTTCTTTGTATTTCTTCTTTATTATCTTCTTTAGAAATATTTATCTCAGATAGATCATTATCTGTGCCAAAAATTAAATTCAACACATCATTATATTCTGTAATAAAACTCATTATGCTATTAAAATCCATTCTTTCACTAAGGAAATGATAAAAATTTTCAGAATTATTTTTATCTACTACTTTAATTTCTTTTGATTTAAAACATGATTCTAAATTTTTACCTTCTAAATATGATATATAATCTGGATTATTTATTAAAAGTTCAGGAGTAATATTTTTTGTATAAAATAATTTTTGCAATTCTTCTGGGGCTTCTTCGGAAATAAATAAATCTGCATTTCTAACTCTAAATTCACCTGTAATATCTTTATAATCAGGAAATTTATTATCTTTAAAATATTCCCCATTAGTAGGACCATATATCATCATTCGTCTTATCATTTCATAAAACTCATCTTTGGTATATGATACTTCAATAGGCTTTCCTTCTTTATCACGACTACTTTTTTCATAAATTTTACCATTTCTACTATATCTTAAATACATATCATACATTAACTTTAACATTTGACAATCATTTTTAGTAAAGAAATGCCCACATTCATTATCAAAATCGATAATATTTTTAAGCCCATAAGTACTAATAAAGTTTAATACATCTGAATCACTCAACACATCAATAGGAATTGGAAAATTGTTTATATAGTCATGTGGAAAGTCTTTTAATTCTTCAAGAATTTTATTTATAATGTCTATATTATTTTGATTAGCACTTTTTAAATAATTTTCCATTGATGAATATTTAAATAATTCTTTATATTCTTTACTAGATAATTTAATAACTTGCTGATTTTCTTCTCTTTTAATCGTCTTTTCTAGAATATTATCTGTAATTTGTTTTATATATTCTTGTTGTTCTGATTCATCTTTTAAACTATTAATTTGATAAATAAATTGGTAAATATTAGTATTATCAAGTATCAAACTGCTTATATTTTCAAATCTATTCATAAAATCTTTTAATTGTCTATCGGTTATATTAAATTCATTATCGCTATCTTTTTTTAAACAATAGCCTAAGTCTTTATCTTTATATAAATCCCAATTACGAATTAAATCTTTAAGTGAAACATCACCATAATTAAATCGTTCTTTTTCATCAAATAATTTATCATCTTCTGATATTTCAAATAATCTATCTTTATAAATTTCTCTCATTCTCTCTGAATAGCGAACTGGAAAAATTCTATCTTTTATTAATTCATATAAACTTGCATTTAAATCTTCAACTGATGAATCAATAGTCAATAATAAACTTTTAAAATCATAATTACCTAACATGTCCCAATCCAATGTTTTGGCCTTTTCAATTCCAAATTTTTCAACTATTTTTCTATCTTCTTCATTTAAACAAGTTATCGGAATTTTATCTTCTAATTGATATTCAATAAATTCATCAAAAGAAAGGGTACAATTATAAACTTTATTTAATATATTTTTAGGGACTTTTAATCTTTTTCCAAATATTTGTCCTTTTTGATATTTATAATTCATATTGCACCACCTATAATATCATTGTACCAAATTTCTAACGAAAAGTCTTTAGTTTCTGATAAATTTTTATTTACAAAAATAGCACAAGAGTTTAGTA